>FAON01000016.1 GCA_001485605.1 Candidatus Kryptobacter tengchongensis | reverse complement strand
GCCCAAGGCTTCTTGCAAGCTTTGCTGCTTCCTTTATTTTTTTAAGCTCCTCAAATTGCTCCTTTTCATTTCTCGCGTTTGCATATTCACCCGTGTGAATCTCTATAAAATCAGCTCCAGTCTTTGCCCTGGATCAACGAATAAATGCATTTCAATTACAACATCAGTCAAATACACTTTCTTCATCTCTGCATCAAAAGATACATCCATTGCTCATTTTTTATCTCGCCAACGAGAGTTGAATGTAAAAGTTCATAAGAACCAAAACCTGTTCTATCACCAAACACAAATATGACCCCGCCTTGCAAATTATAGTAATGCCATATTTCATATGGTTTCATATTTTCTGAATAGGGATACCTCTCAACTTCATCGGGAGGACCATAGATTATGTAAACCCTTCCCCTGTCAGTCCTCCAACCAGGTAAAAACCTTGTCGTAAATTTCTCATTTGCTTGCTCAACTCTGTCAAGATATTTTTTTCTAAATTCAATTCCTCCTCTCCTAGCCCAAAACAAACCAATAAATCTCCTCTTCGCCTCAACTCCCATTAACTTTGAATACATATTTTTCTCTTCCTGTGTGGAAATATACACCGCTTTTGAAAATTCCTCATCAAGATCTTTTTCATCAATCCCGATTAATTCCGACATAATCAATGATGTATCAACTTTAGGAGGAACGCTTGGATTGTAAATGAAAAATTTCCTTCTACTTTCCGCAAGCAACGACCCATCAAGCTCAGATACAACGACATCAAGATAATAAATCCCCGTCGGCAACATATTAACATTAACTGTTCCAACCTCAACAACCGAATTATAAAGTTTATTTCTTATAAATTTTTTCTCTTTGACCTCGGGCACTTTATTTTGATTATTATCAAGAACATTAACATTAATTTGATATCCATCACCTTTAACCCCGCTTAGCACATTATAAAGTTCAAAGTAATAATAAAGCACAGGGACATTTAGACCATATAAAGCTGTTGGATTTGGAACAACCTTATATGAATTTTTATAAAAAACATCAGCGGTATCCGTTGATTTATTTATTGAATAGCAAAGTTCAAGACTGCTTATCATCAATTTATCTTTGATACCGAAGACTGGCACATTGACATCAAAAGAGACGCTATCATAATTTTGAGTATTGTAAAGATCAATCGCCCTCATTATTACACGATATCTTCCCTCAGGGGTATAAAACCTTAAAATATCAACTATATCCTCACCAGCGATGCCAGATGTATCTTGAAAACCCGTCTCAATTTTCCAACCTTTTCGGATCAAGGCAGAGTCTTTATCAAGGTTTATGACATCAAGTCTGAGAAAAACCGATATGTTATATTTTCCATCTTTGTAATTGTATGAAAGTTTTGATTTTTGTAAAGAATAAAATATCTCAAGGTAGCTTTGACTTTCGGAATGACGGAATACAGAATAATCCACGTTTAAGCCAAGTTTACCGTCGGTTAAAAAGGTCAGAAGAAAATTTAAAAATGCTATAATTACAGCTTTCATTTCTTAAAAAGTTTGACTTTATTTTTAGAAAGTTTTATCATTAAACAAAAAAGGTGAGCCCAGAAAATAATCCTGAGCTCACCTTAAATTCATCGTCCCGCTGAGTAAAAGCAAAGCTCACATCGCAAATCTAAGCGTAAGGAATTGATTATTGTTGAAGAATTTAACTTTTCTATATGTATACTCAATGCTTGCTTCAAGCGTCCCACCAAGCGGTATATTTAAACCAACACCAAAAGTTGGCGAGTTAAAAACATAATCTGTTTCATTTACATAAGAATAACCAAGTCTTAAGAAGAGCATATTGTTGAATGAATACTCAAGCCCACCCTTATATTCATCAAGCGTAAAGTTATTGTTTTGGAAGCTTCCAGCAAGTGTGAATGAATGAGATTCACCAACTTTTAAATTATAAGCAAATCCAAGCTCAAAAGCTGCAGGAAGTTCAAATTCTTGAAGTGGAACTCTCAACGACCTAACAGGAGAACCCGGCTCAGAACCTGGTATAACAACTCCCCACTCAAGGTCTGGACCGTCAAACTTCATATTTCCGCCAACATTTTTCATCACCGCACCAAACCTTAAACCACTCTCAAGACGATACTGCAAACCAATATCAACAGCAAAACCAACTGCCGATTCTCTCAAAATTCTCTCACTTATAAGTTTAAAATTAGCACCAACATAAATTCTATCCGTCATTCTCCTGCTATAGGAAAGAGCAGCAGTTAAATAGTTCGGACTAAATGTTTCCCCGGTTCCATCTGGGGCGTCAACAGTTGTAAGCGGAATCTCACCAAAATCAAGCGATTTTAAACTTAAACCAAAAACACCAACACCACCAAAATTAGCAATCACAGCAAGGTAGTTGACTTTCATATCAGCAATCCATGAAACATGTGAAAACATCGCTTCAGCTGATTTATTGACAAAACTTGCACCAGCAGGATTCCAATAGAGCGCATCAACCCCTTGAACTTCTGCAACAACTCCACCACCAAGAGCAACTCCTCTTGAACCCACAGGAATTCTCAACTCCTCAGCTCCTGCTGTTCCCTTACGCTTGCTTGTCCCTGCATCAAGAGATGTTAAAATTACAAACAAACCTATTAATGTTAGTATTATTTTTCTCAACATTTTCCTCACTCCATTGTTTTATTTTTAAATTTTAAAACTCCAAACCCCGGCGCCTTTATGACGCCGGGTGGTCTCAAATTAGAAGTATCTCAATCTTTCCTCTCTCTGGAAGACGACAACCTTCAAAATCTTACTGCCAACACCAGGAACATCAACATGAACAATATAAATTCCACTTGCAACTGGCACACCAGCTTCATTTCTTAGATCCCATCTAGCATAAGGGCTGTCATCATCCTTTTGAATTGTTCTAATAAGATCGCCAGCAACTGTAAATATCCTGATTGTGCACTTGTTCGGTAATCTTGTGAAGGTTATAAATGCCTCAGTTATCTCCTTCTCAAGTGGCGACGCACCAAAATATGGGTTCGGGAACGCGTTAACCTTCTCAAGGTCAGACTTCGCAGTTTCAACTGAATATGTTGGCGCTGAAGGAGCAGTTATCTCAAATACATCATTGACCGTGTTCGGATGATTCGCATATATTTCAAGCTCATCACCACTGCTAAATGCAACATTACCTCTCCTGTTCCATGTAGCCATATACATAACTGGCAGATCGTTGCTCAATATATCCCTTGCCAAATTATTATCTTGTGTTTCACTATAATCAACATCAAATATGAATAACCATTCACGTGGACCGCTTGATCCAATGTTATCATAGACATTATAATCACCAGGCCAATACTTTCCATCAACAAGACCATTTGCAACATTGTTTTCCAAGAAACCAACAGCAAGTCTTCTTGGTGGATTTGCTTCTATATCATATACCGCAAGTGGGACATTCTTTTGCCCATTTAAACCAAACTCTTGAAACGCATATCCTCCAGCTGGATTTTTAATAAATGGTGCAAATTCAGGCTTAGCTGGCGCTGCATTAGCCCTACGCAAATATCTATACCCAAATGATGCATTTTCAGGTGCCCCTGTGATGTTACCATCTGTGTCGGTATCAGCAAAAAGAATTCTTATATTCCTCAACTTATCAGGCGTAACAACATCGCTATGTTCATGACCGCTTACAAACAAACCATATGGTGAAATATAGCCAAATGCGCCATTAAATGTGAACAAATGCTCCGGCAAACCAAAGCTTGTCATGATATCAGCATTTGCCCATGTTAATTTCCTCGTTCCTTTTGTCCATGCCCAACCTTTTGGTCCAGCCGGTGGTCCAACAACCTTAAATTGTATTCCATCCACTACAGTATAGTTACCATCTCCGCTTTGATTTGTCTGACCACTTAACTTAACCTGATTAGCCGTGACATCAACAAGTTTCCAGGTGATTTCTCCGCCAACTTCTTCAAATCTTACCTCATATTTATGCCCTGTTAACTTTGTCGGGTCAACAACAATGCCAAACACCTCGCCATCACTTACACCTTGTTTATGAACAGCTTGCACAGTATCGCCAACTGTGCTTGTATATCTTACACCAGGGCTAACAGGTCTTGGGATAACTGTTATTATATTTCTTGCACTCTCATAAAATCTTGGCACACCATACGGGTTATAAGCATACGCAGTTACAGCAAAGTAATAAGGTCTTCCGTTAACAAGAGGTTTATCATTGAGATAATCCTTCTTTATTCTAATTGTCCTTTCAATACCACTATCTGTGCCTTTTACAACCGTAACTTCAATGTTTTCACCCCTAACTGGATCAAATACCCAATCCTTGATTTCTTTAACATCATTTATAACATCAAAAACCGCAATTCTTGTCCATTTTGTTGGTTGAGTTGGGGAGTCAAATTGATAAACGATAAAGCCCTCAAAGTTATATCTTGTCGGTCTTCCTTGCTCGTCAACATCAATCAAATCAATTTCACTATATTCATCAATTCTTGGATCGTATGGCCAGTAAAGCACAATTTCCCTATCAAGCTCAGCAACTTGAACATTCGGGAATGGTGGTGTTGGAGGAAGCTTAAAATCAATATCATAAGCTATTTGCGCCTGTCTATCAATGAGCTTCAAAACGGTCACGCTATTAACATTGCTTGAACCCCTTGCAATAAGCAAACCAAAAACAATTTCCTGTGTATCACCAGGGGCAAGAGTAAATGGACCATTTGACATTAAAAATCTTCTATCACCTGGCGCTAAAGTCGTAGGACCAACCCTTGTCCCATCAAGCCAACCAGTTCTTGTCTCAGGATCGCCTGGGAAAACAAATCTTGTCGCTTGATTTGTATTTGGATCAACATAAGGAGTTCCATCTGCAAGGAACCCCTTCATGAAATTATATGCCTCATCTGCAAATTCAGGATCACGATATGGGAATGGAGCTCCATTCCAGTAAAATGTAAATGCATACATCGGAAGATTTTTATATCCCTTCCACCACCTGCCAAATGCCTTGGCTGAATCGTTCGGATCACCCGTGTATACCTTCACACCCTGGAAGAAATCTCTCCCAATTGCCGGTGGTGCAGAACCGTAAACATTATCAGTATTAGAAGCATTATAGCAATAACCCAAACTTAAAGTTGTATCACAACCAACAAAATCATCACCTGCATATCCAAGGTCGGGATCATCCCAGAGAGCAACAAAAGTTGAATCATAAGTATTATTGCTCTTGTTAATTATCACGCACTTTACAAACATCATATCGCCAAACGCATCAACCCTGTTATATCCCCAAATCGTCATCTGAACTTCAAGACCCATCGGTTGAGTCTTAAAGATATTGTGCGCAGCTGGGTTAGCGTCGTTAAAGACCATCCACAATGTCTGATCACCCATTAAAAGTGGTCTATCAACTCCCCTTGTGAAAACACCATCCCCATCAACATCCTCCCAAGGAGCACCATCTTCAACAGGCCAATTCAGATAATCATCACCTGGATTAAAAAGATCGGTCTTATTTATCTTCCAAATCTTATACCCCGGCTTATTCGGATCGTCAGGTTGACCATTCGGGAGTATCTTCCCTGGTTCAAACTCAACTTGATATTCAGCAGCTGCTGTCCTTAACTCACCAGTTCCTCTCACCTTTCCAGCAACCCAAACCCCAGCTGCAAAGTCAGCTGTCATATGTGAACCCTTTGGCCACTCAAGCCCAGCATCACCTGTCCTATGATAACTTACATATTGCCCCGTATTCTCAACATCACTGGAAATCCTATTGCCATCAAATTTCTCAAGCACAATCCCACTTGATTTCAAAAACGTAGCAATTTTACTTCTCTCAGAATTTTTCTCCTTAGCCATAGATGTTAAGGTAAGAACAACTGTGAACAAAATTAGTATTGTAATTACTCTTCGCATATTTAGTCCTCCAAGATTTATTTTTTTAAATTCATCCAGATATGGATGTGCCCCAAAAGGGGCACATCCGTTAAAACTACAGATCAATGCGAATTCCAAACCTTACCTGTCTTGGCTCACCAAAGTTATATGGGTGCGCAAGCATATAGTTATACAATTTCACTGCCTCTGGACCGTTATTCTCTGCCCATGTAGCACCCTCAGGAGTTCTGAACCATCCATCTGCGTCCGGCAAACCAGTTGAATTGTACACGCTCAAAACATTCTTGCTGTCAAACAGGTTAATAACCCAGAGATAAATATCAAAGTTAACCCTTCCAAATCTAATCGCTCTATCAATCTTCAAATCAAGTTGGCTTGTCCAGGGACCATAGCCCGAGTTAACAGCTGCTCTTGGAATTTGCCATCCTGGACCATAGATATAGCTTCTGTATTCAACTGGTGTATATGGTAATCCGCTACCAAATCTAAACAGAAGGTTAATTCCAAGATACTCAAATGGCTTGATTCCGAAAACAGTTGGTCCATCACCCTTTTCAGTCCTGAAATCAACATTTATGCTACCAGTATGACGCTGATCAAAATCAAGTGGTGCAACAAATGTCGGGAAGTTTCCACCAAGCCATGCAATGTTAAAGTTTGTTGTCGCTGCTGAACCAGTTCCAGCTGCATACTGGAGCGTATAATTAACAACCGCCGCAACTCTGTTTGTACGCCTCAGGTTAAAGCTAAACGATAATCCCTTGATCGTCCCATAGTCACCATTTACATACATTGCATATGCTGTTGGTGTTGCAAGGATATTTTGAATTTGAATAAGGTCCCTTGTTTCCTTGTAATAAGCTGTGATGTCAAAGCTTGCATTTCTTGTTATCTGCTGAGCAAATCCAACCTCATAGGCAATCGTTTTGGGTGGTCTCAAGTTTGGATTACCTGCGCGGATATAGTTACCAGATCTGATATACTGGGCAAACAATATCGTGCTTGTATAGAATAAATTCAACTGAGGCGCCTGGCTAAACACGCCATACTGAGCATGGAATACCGTCCTATCAGTAACTGGGAATGAGATACCTAATCTCGGAGCAAAGATATAATAAGGCTTTGATGCTTTAAAGTTAGCATCTGCCATATCATACCAATCACCCTTTGACTCAAGTATGATCTTAGTAGGATCAACAAGTTGATCTGTATTTGGGTTGATATAATCAACACGCAAGCCAAGATTTAAAATCAACTCGGGCAACTCAATCTTATCTTGAATATATGCTGCACCAACAATTGGATGCTTAGCTCCATTTCTACCCGTGTTAACTTCGGTCTTGCCAGTCACATCATAACCAAGCGTATTCACAAAAGCTGTTTGATAGATATTTTCATTTGAACCAGTTGGGTTGTTTCTTCTATTATTTGCTATATCAAGTGCCCTTAATCCATAAACCCTAATCGTATTATATCTCAAATCAAATCCTGCTTTAATCTCATGCACTCTTCCAATCTGATGTAAAATGTCAAATTTTACCCCAACATAGCTTGAAAGATTCTTTGAGTAGTTTGGATAAACTGTATTCGCCTGCGCAAAAAGTGAGAATGGTCTAAATGGCTGATTTCTACCCCAATCTCTAAGTTGTGGATTCTTATTCTTATCTCCATATGATTCAATGTCATCCCACCAGATGTTATCACCGGATTCTATAAATGTCCTATACCAGCTAAACATCAATGTATAAAATGTTGAAGCGGAAATTGTATGTGTTAACTTCGCATAATATCCATGTGTGGTTTCTTCCTCCCTTGGCATTCTATCATAGTTATATGCAGAATATGAATGTATGTAAACCCTATCGGTCCTGAAGAATGAAGTTCCACCTATTCTCAGATTAAATGGTTTGAAATCAAACACGACGTTTCCATTAAATAACCACCTTGAAGTTGAATTACCTCTTAAAAGCCCAGCAGGTATATTGATATTAAATGTATCCTGCCCTTCAACAACTGTAGCCTGCACTCCATCGTAGAACGATGGTCTTCTATTTCTCATAAATGTTCTCTCAAGCGCTCCAAAGAACCTTATCTTATCATATCCTGGGATCAATGGACCACCAAGGCTGATTGAATAAAGGCTATAACCCTGGGAATATGCTCCTGTTAAAACATTTTTCTTATGAAAGTTCGGGTTTCCTGTCTCTTTGCTTCTAAAGAAGCCACCATATTCATCTGTGATTAATTCAAGCGTTGCGGAATATTTCGTACCTCCAGTCTTCGTCGTTGTAACAACCACACCTGACATCGCATAACCATATTCAGCGTTAAAGCCACCCGCTTGATAGGATACCTCCTCAATCGCCGTTGTAACAACTTCACCAGTTCTCGCATAGTTATATGGGTTGTTGAAGTAAACACCATCAACATAGTACGCAACCTCTTCACTTCTCCCACCTCTTACATATATTGTCCCACCTACCTGAACAACGCCAGTTTGAATTGCAACAACGCTTGTATAACCACGCAATGGCATGTTCTGAACATCTTCTGAACGCACAACCCTTATTTCATTTGTAGCGTTCTTCTGAATCAAAGGTCTTTCAGCTACAACTTCTACAGTTGGAACCTGGATAGCTTCACTTGGCAGTTCAAAATTAACTTCTGTTGTCAACCCAACAGTTACTCTAACATTTCTAACAGTGATCGTTTGATAACCGACATAACTTGCCTTAACAGTGTAAATTCCCGGCGGAACATTTAAAATAACATAGTTACCATTGAGGTCAGTTGAAGCACCGAGCGTTGTCCCCTCAATTATCACATTTGCCCCAATTAATGGCTCCTTTGTTTCCCTGTCAACGACTTTACCAGCAATCTTACCAACCTGAGCCAAAACCAATCCTGGCAAAATTAATAAAAGTGACAAAACTAATAATTTGCGGTACATATCTTTATTCCTCCTGATATGTTTGTTTTAAATTTTGGAGAGTCAATGAGAGGATGTCTACATTCGCGAGATTAGGAGAAGCAACCAATATCAGTGTTTTCAAATTTTTCTCCTCCAAACTTTGTTTTCATTCGTTCACTAATAAATATAACATCTTAAATCAACTTTGTCAAGATTTTTCATATGAAATGAACTTAACAAAGCGTCAAAAACTATGCCAAATTATAACTTCACAATTTTGACATCAAAAATCCCATCTATTGATGAAATCTCACGTAAAACATTCTGCGGAATTTCATTATCAACACTCATCACGGTCAACGCCTTCTGTCCAACGCCATATCTTCCAAGGGAAAGACCTGCTATGTTAATTTCTGAACGAGCAAGAATTGAGCTCACAGATGCAAGCATTCCAGGTTTATCAATATTTGAATAAACAATCAAAATTCCCTCAGGCTTGAATTCAAAATGGAATTCATCAACCCCAACAATTCTTATGTCATTATTTCCAAACACTGTCCCAGAAACAGTTTTAGTTTCCTTATCGGTTTTAACCTCAAACCTCAAAAGATGTGTATAATTCCCGCTATCATCACTTACCTTTTCGCTCACACTTAAACCTATCTCTCTTGCTATAACAGGTGCATTAATATAATTTACTGGCTCGCTCATAAGGTAATTTAACATCCCCTTCAAAAATGCTGAAATTAATATCTGTGATGAATTTTTAAGCATTTCACCAACAAAAATGCCCGTAACACTCTTTACCTTACCCTTTAAAATCTGTGCTTGGAATAGACCGATTTTTTCAGCAAGTAAAAGATAAGGTTTTATTACCTCATTCATCGCAAGTTGTAAAATTTCGGCGTTTACTGCCCCAACGATCGCACGTTCCTTAAGGGCATCAACAATTTGTTGGGCAATTTGAACTGCGACTTTTTCCTGTGCTTCCTCTGTAGCTGCACCAAGATGTGGTGTAACTATGACTTTCGGATGTTTTATCAGCGGATGATCTTTAGGTGGAGGTTCTTCAGAAAAAACATCAAGCGCAGCACCAGCAACATGCCCAGATTCAATTGCTTCAAGCAAAGCCATTTCATCAATTATACCACCGCGAGCGCAGTTTATTATTCTAACTCCACGCTTGCACTTTAAAAGTTCATTTTTCCCTATCATCCCACGAGTTTCTTCATTTAAAGGAACATGAACGGTTATAAAATCGCTTCTCCTATAGATCTCATCAAGTTCCGCAACAAGTTCAACACCGAACTTCCTGGCGACTTCGGATGAAACCACGGGATCATAACCAATTACATTCATTCCAAAAGCCTTACACCGTATCGCAACCTCACGACCTATCCGTCCAAGTCCAATTATCCCGATCGTTTTACCATAAAGCTCCACACCTATAAATTTCTTCCTGTTCCAGTTTCCAGACTTTAAATCTTCACATGCCTGAGGTATGTTCCTTGCGAGGGCAAGAATTAAACTCATAGTATGTTCCGCCGTAGATATCGTATTTCCCCCAGGGGTGTTCATCACGATTATCCCACGCCTTGTAGCTGCATCAACATCAATGTTGTCAACCCCCGCACCTGCACGACCAATTATCTTCAAATTCTTCGCTTCATTTATAATGTCTGCTGTCACCCTCGTTCCGCTTCTCACTATTAAAGCAACATAATCGTTAATTATTCTTTTAATTTCATCTTTTGTGATACCTGGCTTCAAATCAACCGTGAATCCCTCGCTTTTTAAGATATTAACACAGCTTTCTTCAATCGGATCTGTGATTAAAATTTTCATTTCCCTAAAAATTTATGTTTTAATGGCAACAGCTTAAAAATTTTTCATCATCATTTTGAGTTAATTTGCTTTTCTCATATTCAGCAAAGACATTTTGAACTGCACGGACACCATCGCCGGGGTTAAACTCATCAAAACCTGATTCAAGTAATGCCATCTCAATTGCAGATATAACACCAACAATATCAATTTCATCATAATATCCAAGGTGTGAAATTCTAAAAATTTTATCCTTCAAATGCTCTTGTCCCCCTGCAACTGTAACTCCATATTTATATTTCAAAGTCCTCTGAAACTCCTTTTTGTCAATTCCATCCGGGAAATAAACTGCTGTCACAGCGTATGAAGGTGGTTCTCCAAAAAGTTTTAACCCGATCGCTTTACAACCCTCTCTTACTGCTTTGGATAACTTTTCATGTCTTCTCCATATATTTTCAAGCCCCTCTTCCTTTATCATTTTTAAAGCGACATCAAGCGCAACTATCAAAGCAATTGCAGGTGTCCAGGGCGTATCCCCATTCTGAAGAGCTTTCTTTGCCTTTTTCAAACTAAAATAATACTTGGGAAGATTTGACCTCTCAACCATTCCCCAAGCTTTCTCGCTCAAAGCTATAAACGAAAGCCCTGGCGGAATCATCAAACCTTTCTGCGAACCTGTTATCACAACATCAAGTCCCCACTCATCCATATAAAGTTCATGAGCACCAACAGAAGTAATCCCATCAACCACGATAACCGCATCAGAATTCTCGTGAACAATTCTGGAAAGCTCCTTCACATCTGTAAAAACGCCGGTTGATGTCTCACTATGAGTCACAAGAACTGCCTTAACATCGGGATATTTTTTTAACTGCTCTTTGATCTCCTCCGGTGTTACAGCCCTTCCCCACTCAATTTTAACTTCAATCGCCTCAACTCCATAAGCTCGGCATATCTCACCCCACCTCTCACCAAATTTCCCGCCGTTTACAAATATAACCTTATCACCATATGAAAATAAATTTGCAACCGCAGCTTCCATTGCCCCGGTGCCACTGCTTGTCAGAGTATAGACATCTTGCTTTGTTTGAAAAAGATATTTCAAATTTTCATTTACACGAGCGAAAATTTCAATAAACTCAGGATTGCGATGATGAATTATCGGTTGCGCCATTGCAAGTGCGACATTTTCAGGAACTGGAGTTGGTCCTGGTGTGAAAAGACGCTTCTTCATTTTATTTTCCCGTTCGTTTTTAGAAAAAAATAAAATTTTTCTTAATCTTTGTCAAGGGATTTTAAAAGATTTTCAAGTCCAGATTTTTTTAGTTCATCAATCGCCTTATAATTCGTCAAATCAAAATGAATTGGTGTGATTGAAATATAATTGTTCTGCACAGCGGTATGATCAGCGTTTAAATCGCCTTGTTCATAATTTATAAATCTTCCAGCAAGCCAGTAATAGTCTCTGCCATTTGGATCTTTACGAATTTCAAACCAATCATCCCAAAAAGCACTACCTTGACGAGTAACAAGAACTCCTTTTATTTCATTTTCAGAAACAGGTGGGACATTGACATTCAAAAGCGTTCCCTTAGGCAAACCATTTTTGAAAACAAATTCGGCAAGCTTAACGGCAAATTTCGCAGCAAATGAAAAATCAGGGTTTGGAGCGTAAGTCGCAAGTGAAATTGCAATTGAAGGTATCCCAAGTATCGTCCCCTCTGTGGCTGCGGAAACCGTTCCAGAGTAAATGATATTTATTGATGTATTCGTCCCATGATTAATCCCCGAAATTAGAAGATCAATTTTTTTATCCTTCAACAATGCTTTAACAGCAAGTTTAACTGCATCTGCCGGCGTTCCATCAACAGCGTAACCGAAAAGCTCACCATTTTTATAAAACGGATTAACTCTCAAAGGATATTGAACAGTTATCGCATGCCCAACGGCGCTCATTTGTTTTTCTGGGGCAACTACTGTAACATCTGCAATTTTCCTTAACTCCATCGCAAGTGCATAAATTCCCTCGGAATTTATACCATCATCATTTGAAACAAGTATATGCATTTCACTCACTTTTTCTTTTCTTTTAGTTTTTCATCCTGCTTTTTCTGCTTTTTCAGCTCTTCAACTCTTTTAAGTTCTTGATAAGCTTCTTTTCTATCTGGATTTATTTCGGCTGCTTTCTTCAAAACTCTCTCAGCATCCTCAAACCTTCCAACATTTGAATAAACAACACCAAGATAAACATATTGCTCATAATTTAACGGATTATAACTAATCGCTTTTGTAAGGGATTCAATCGCTTTATCATAAAGTTTAAGTTCATTGTAAGCCTGAGCCAAAAGAATTCTTATTATCCAAAAATCATTCCCACCCGAAAGAGCGGTCTCAAGAACTGTTCTCGCATCCGCCCAATTCCCCTGTATTCTATAAATATCAAAAAGACGCTCATAAGCGAGAACAAAGTTTGAATCAAGCGAAACTGCCTTTGAAAAGTAAATTATCGCTGGATAAAGGTCATTCTCTTGAAAGTAAATCTCCCCAATTGTAAAGTTTGTAAGTGGAAACCTCGGCTCAAGTAAAATAGCCCTTCTGAATGCGTCAAGACCACCTGTCTTATCCCCAGATGATAATTTTCTTAAACCTTCACGATATAATTCAACTGCTTCGGCTGACAAATTTTGTTGCTTTACAAAAATCATGCTCCTCAAAACCTCAATTCTTCGTATAAGTTCATAGTCAGTTAATCTCTTTAATGCCCCGATTATATAATTTTTGCTTTCGGAATAATTTTTTCTAATGTAGTTATCAATTGCAAGGAAAATCTCATAATAAGGTTGAGAGAGATAAGAGGAATTGTTTAGAAGATTGACGAGAAATTTTTCGTCAAAAAGGGTCCCTTTATTTTTCATGTTTGAGATGCAAACACGCTGGAATATGTTATAATCTTTTTCAACTCCAAAAACTTTCAAATTAGCAAGAAGCGTATCCGGCAAAACAAATTCAAATTTCGTCGTATCAGGATTGTCCCAAAAAGATTCAGATGTAAAGGCATAAGCAAGCGCATCAATGATGAGACGATACTTAAAATTCAGCCCGCTTTCAGTGTTAAGCCAAGAAATGTTCTTAACATCAAGGCGATATTTCTCCGCACTAATTTCATTTTCAATTTTTTCAAAATAACTATTTGCACGTGAAAGCATCGCAAAAACAAGCGTATCGGCAAGGACATTTAATTTCGGTGTCAAAACTGCGTTGACATAATCTTGAAACTGAATTTTCAAACTATCATACATTTTAAGTTTATCTTCTGGCTCAATCGTCGCCGAAACGATTGAATTAAACTTATCAACAAGTTCAATTAGAATATTATCAAGTGATTTGACACATTTTTCCCGTGCATCTTTGTAAAAAGAAAATTTTTTAGCCATATCATCAGCAACAACGCTGAAAAGAACATCGGCAGAACGCTGATAATTACGGTCACTATAAAGTTTAACCCCATCTTGATATGTTTTGAAAGATTTTGAATAACCTTCCCACAAATTTTCAGGGATGTTCATCTCGCCCGAACTTACAACTTTTTCGGAAATTGGATAGTTAATTTTAAATGGCTTTTCAATTTTAAATTTTTTCTCAAATCCCATCATCAATCCCACCTTCCCACCAATAGTTAAAATATCATAAACCTCAGGGTAATAAACATTGCCATCTTGCTGGATTAAAACTTTTGATGTAAATTCCTTCGCAAATTCTTCATCAATTGCCCAATCACCCTCAGGCAAGCAGACAAAATAATAATATGCTCCCTTTGCTACATCAACATCCGTAAAATTTTCGCTTGCTCCCTCAACTGAAAATTTAACCGTTAAATACCTCTCCCCTCTTAAAATTGTCTTCTCGCGAACTTTTAAAGTTACGCTCTGAGAAAAAACCTCACAAGCAAGTAAAAAGATTGATACTATTGTGATTATAAAATGTCTCATCTTTAAAAAACTTTTTGTTTTTCTTTTGAAAATTAGAAAAACCTGAAATCAAAATCAACTTGATTTTTCCAAAGTTTAAAAATCGCTTTATTGTTCTGATATCACCGCCATCCCAAACCCGAAATGATTTTTATGTCCGAATCCCCATTCATATCCAACCTCAATTAATCTTGGATCTGTCTTTATCGTAAATGGTGCAAGAAAACATTTTATATTCATTCTACCAAATTTTATAAGTTTTGAAAATCTTCCGCCCCTTGAATTTATATATTCGCTATCAAATCGCATCTCAAAATCAATATCTTTTACTTTCTCGCCGTATAAAAAATTATATTTTCTTATCAAATCCTCTTTGATCTTGTCAAAATATCCTGGTTCTTCGGGTGTCAGGAAGGTTCTTTTTTCCGCTGGACTTTTGACGACAGCAATGGGGGAGAGAAGACGCAATTTCATTTCGCTATTAAATTTTGGGAGATCAATTTTAATAATTGATTTAACAGTAAAATTAACATCGCCAATTTTAAGATTTCCATCCCTTAAAAACGCAACCGCAATCCCCTCAATGAAAGAATTAAACGGAGAAGAGATGAAAAAGTTAAATTCATCTTGACTTGTCAATTTTATTTCCTCGCTTTCTATCAAAAAGCTTTTAAAGCGAAGAAACGAAAAAGTATAAATCCTGAACCTATCCTTGAAAATACCAAGGTCTTTTAACCTCTTATCGGATTTGAAAGCGTCGCTATGTCTTTTTATCTTGTCCCTTAACTCGGCATAGATGAAATGATTGTAATTTACTGGTATTGATACGGGAATGGATTGAGTAGAAAGGGTGATTTTTAACCGCATAAAAAATCCCCCTTTTTAAATTTAACAGATTTGTCAGCACCGCCCCGCTATTTTCCCCGATGAAAGGCATGTATGATTTAAAACTTTTTATTTAATTTTTCTTCTCTTACTCAAACAAGGGTGGGCTAAAAGAAACCCACCCTTTTTAAATATAAAACATAAACAAGAAAAGTTCAAAAACTTGGCGAAAAGAGAACAGAATTTAAAAACAATCGGCTCAAACTTTGCCAATAAAGCCGAAAGTTTGGATCATCCGCAAACATTATGACCCTCCCTCGTCCAACAGGTTCATCAATCAAATATGCTCTCCCTGGAAATTTTTTCTCCATATCTTCCCAAACGAAACCACTTATGCGAACATCTTTATCCGCAAAAACTCCGGGGTTTGCTCCATCTTTAGATCTTTCAAAGATTAAATTTGAATAAACATGGACAGCAATTTCATCAGTGTAACCAAGCGAAAGAAAGTGTAAAGTATCAAGCTTAACACGCATAATTGCTCCAGGTGTGAATTCAACTCTTTCAGCTGGTTTCTTTTCCCTCGGTTTGACGGTGTCTTTTACCGCCTGAGGTTTTTCATCCTCATATTCATCTTCTTCAGAAGACCCCTCACCTAAAAGTTTCGCAGTTGTAAGTTCAACCCCTTTCAAAGTTGGAAAAACGGAAGCATTTCTCAATGTCACAAGGACACCACCATTTGAAACCCACTCCTTTAACTTTTTCACACCACCATCGCCAAGTAAATTCCTCAGCTGGTTTGCATTTGCATCTGGAATAATAAGGACATTATAACGATAAAGATCAACACTTGAAAAATAATCCCATCTTATCGGGGTAAAGCTATACTCATAAACTTGCTCAAAAAGATACCATATTGCACCATAAGAGGTTTGAGAGACAGGCTCTTCCGTTAAAACAGCCACTTTTGGCTTTTTCAATTCAATCACCCAATTTGAACCAAGATCAATACCACGCTCTGTATACGCAGTGTTTACCGAGTAAAGAGACACGCCGAGCTCTTTTGCAAAAGATTTAATTTTCTGATGGAAATCTTGAATATGTTTATTTCTTTCAACACGAACAATTATCGTCCCCCTTGGAAAATAATCTCCAGATTCAGAGTAAAAATATCTCGTAGCAACCGCAAGTTTAAAATCCGAATCAAGAAGCTTAGCCAACAACTTAGCTGAAGCATCTGTGTCATATTTGAAAAGATAAGCATATTTTGGCGTATCGTTTGGGACATCAACTTCAAATGTGGGTTTTTGATTTATCTTTTCAACTTTAACTTTTGGTGAATCTTCTGTCAAATAACATTCAACACCCCATGCTATAGGCAGATTCCAAGCGGTTACATCATAAAATCCAAGCGGAAGCCGACGCACATTTTTCCCAAGTTTTTTATTATACTCATAAGCAAATTTCGCCTCCCTTAGAAACTCCTCTTCAATTTGTGGATCAGGCTCAAATAAGGCTTTGAGAAGACGTTTCTGAGGTTGATACATTGGGATTATATAAACACCCTTGGGGAAATTTCTTCTCGTGGTTGTTTTCTCAAAATAACTTCTAACATTTTGACTTGTGAATGATTCCTTTGCTTCAAAGACCTCAATTTTATGTTTTAAGCAAAGGTCAATGAACCTTGCTGTCTTCTCCCGATCTTTATCTGGCACTATTACAAATGACTTATATCTTTCCATTTTTGCCTCGTTAAGAGCTGTTTGTCTGAATTTGTAAAAATCAAAAAGTATTTCACTTTTATGGTTAACCGATGCCTCAAGCGTCTTCATTGATGCGATGAAGTGATGGTGTATTCCCTCTTTAAAAGTTATCACCGTTTCATCTTCTCTTTCAAATTGAAAACCCTTTCTTCCACCCGCATCTGTTTCAAATGTCATTCCAATAGCACCATTTAAAGCTGGGTATGAATCCCAATAGCCCGGATAATGCAAATCAAAAACTTCACCAGTATAATAGCTCCATCCATAGTCATCAAATCCACGGGCGATGTTAAGTCCAATGACCTTTGCCCATTTTTTTGTAGTTGCTGGTAAATTTTGATTTACAGGCGGAGCATAGGGAACGAAGAACATATTTTTAGTTTCACCGTGATGATCAGCAAAGACTTGCGGGTTCCAGTAATGGAATTGTTCAACAACTTTTTGCGTCTCTATTTGAGAACAGGCAAAGGCGTCACGATTTAAATCAATCAAGTAATGATTATAGTTTGTTTTCATCCTCCAATCACCCCGATGCTCGGATGCGTAAGGGTCGGGATTTCCATATTTTCCAACAAATGTTGCCTTAAACCATGAAACAGCCTTTTGGTGGCTGTCAGGGTTGTGTGGAAGGTTAATTATGACGACAGCATCTTTAAGGATCTTTTTCGTAGTTTCATCCTCTCCTGCACAAAGTTGATATGCAACAAGAATTCCAGCCTCAAAAGCACATGTTTCATCACCGTCTATTGCATAATTCAACCAAACAATTATTGGATTTGATTCAGATATCTTCTTTGCTTCTGATTCAGATGTAATTCTTGGATCTGTTAATTTTTTGATATTTTCTCTTATCTCATCAAGTCGTGAAAGGTTTTCAGGCGAACTTATGAGCAAAAGATACATTCCCCGTCTTTCATAGGATTCACCATATTTTACAACCTTAATACGATTTGATGATTTTGCAAGGGTATCAATGTAACGCTCCATTTCATAGTGCTCAGTTATGAAATCGCCAATTTCATACCCTAAAACTTGCTTTGGGGTTGGGATATATGTGTTGTAAACCCCATTTTTCCAAAATTTGAAATCATCAGCATTGCATATTGAAATTATCAAAAAAGACAAAAAAATTATGATGGATTTCTTCATAACGTTTAAGTTTTTATTTTTTAAGACGAAAACGAACGAGAGGAAGTTTTAAAAAGAAAAACCCGGCATCAGCGAGAAAGCTGAGCCGGGTGAATCAAGGGAAAGTTGAAAACTTTTCTACAAGACAACACCGAGTGAAATTCTATGCGCTTGTTTCAACCTGTAAAGATCTGAATAAGAATAGTCAAACTTCAATCTCACAGACGAACCCGGGATGCCAAGGTTCAAACCAGCTCCTGCATTCAGTGTAAATTTACCATGTCTTTCATCAACAGCATACCTTTTCATTCCACCAAATCTTATGAAGAACATTTCTTTGAAAGCAAATTCGCCACCAAAGAGACCAAGCGCTCTGTAATCCCGCTCGTCTCTATAATCAGCATTCAAAGTAAATCTAAAAGTTTCACCTTCAATCAAATTAAATGTTGCGCCCATTTGAAATGTCAAGGGCAATGACCATTCCTCAGTTTTAAGGTTTGCGATAACATCTGTAGGGTTTGAGCCTGCGGTTGGATATGGATCAACTTTTATAATTAAATCTCTCCCTTCAAGGCGCATCTTCGTTCCAAAATTTGTAAATGACATACCTATTTTCAATCCCCTGAATCCAGTATCATAAAGAGTTCCAATATCAAGGGCAAAGGCGCTGGCGGTTGAATGTGAAATTGTCTCCATAACATATTTTACACTCACACCGATTGAGAACTTATCAGTTAGTCTTCTCGCATAAGCAACGGCAAAGCATGCATCATAAGCGGAGAAGGTTTGACCGCTGGCTCCTTCAGTGTCAAGCCATGTGGTAATTGGCATATCTCCCATTGAAAGATATGTTATCCCAATTCCAACCGCACCCCATCTTCCAAGCGGAACACCCACACCAAGAAATGAAACATTTAAATCGGCAATCCAGTCAGTATTTGCAAACATCACTTCAGTTCTTTTCATCTGTGAAAGCCCAGCTGGATTCCAATAAACAGCCGATGGGTCGTTTGCATTTGCAACGACTGCGCTTGCAAGCGATGAACCTCGTGGATCAACAGGGATTTTAAGAAACGAAGCTGCTGAAGTTCCAACATTATCAAACTGAGCAAACGCATAATTTAAGAGAACAATTGAAAGCAAAACCGTAATTATTTGAAACTTTTTCATTTTTCTCTCCAATTTTTTATTTTTCTCAAGATTTTTCAACCGCCCCGAAAGATGGGGCGGAAAATTTTTATTTGATAAGTGCAAACTTCCCTATCACTTCCCCAATTTTTCTCCCTGTTTCATCATAACCCTCAATATGATAAATGTAAACTCCAAAAGCTACCTCCTGCTCGTTATATGTCTGTAAATTCCACCTTGCAATTGAACCACCCTCATGCTGTATAACTCTGATTAGATCACCAGCAACATTGTAAATTCTTATAATTGCCTTCGGCGGAAGATGATGAAATTGAACTTCCTTCTGAACCCCATATTTACCCGTCTCATATGGAGAACTAACAACATACGGGTTTGGAACTACTCTGATATTTTCAAGATCAGATGCAGTCATCGTTGTCGTTGTTTGTTTCACAGTGTTGAATTCATAAACATCATTCTTCGTTAAAATTTTATTTGTTACAATTTTAATTTTATCTCCTGGTGGCACGGAGACCGCTTCTGAATAAATTCTGACCCTGTATGGTATATCAGCAAGCGAAGTTGCGTTAAATTCACCAGGATTTGACTCAGGATATGGTTTGTTGATTATAAAGATTCTATCATAATCATCCCAGTTAAATCCAGTAGCTCCACGGTCACGAATTGCAGCATTTACCTTCGTATTTGTGGTCAAGTTCCATATCTCAAACGGAGCTGTCATCGTCGTCCCAAGTGGATTCAAAGATGAACCAACTTTTGGATAAACAACAGGAGTGCTCACAATTCTTATCTCATAGTCTGCTGATAGCGCTTCTCTTGAAAGCGAATCAATAGTTGCTCCAGCATTCCCACCTTCAAATGTTAAATCAATCGTCCATGCATCATAAATATGAACGCTATCCCCATCAACAACCTCATTCCAGTTAACATCGGGAGGCAAATCTTGAACTGGTAAATACAAACCATCAAATATAATTGCGTTATCAAGCGCAGGCTCATAAAAGTATGGGTAATTCTTTATCGTATCACCATTTATCGCAACGACATATTTCCCATCCTGATCTTTTAAATCCATAAGCAACCCAAAAGGTGTATTCCCTTGTTTAAATGTTAAAGTGTATTTTTTCCCTGTTGTCTTCCCCGGGTCAAGAAGAGTGATCGGAATCTTAACACTACTATTTCCGCTTACATGCTTTGCTTCTTTATCAGCGCTACCAAGCGTAACACCTGAAGCAGGTTTACCTGGTATAACAGCAACCGTATTTGTTCCCTCCTTTGGATAACTTCTTATCGCATTTTCAAGCGGTGGTATGGGTCCATCATCATGGTCATAAGCAACAACCGCATACCAGTATTCATAACCGTTATTCACATTTCTATCAATGAAGTAATGCCTTATCCCAGCGTCACTTCCAAGGTTAAAATGTCTTCTCGTTTCGGATTCGCCTTGAATTCCATTTTTTAGATCATAAATGGCAAGTGGGATCCATCCTTGGAACTGACCAAAGGCATCAATGATAGCTTCACCCCATGTTTGCCCTCTATCCGTGCTCTTGTAAATTTTATAACCTTCAAATGCATTATTCCCTGTTAACCTGTCATTTATATGGTCAATTGTTCCATCTGGTTTATAATAAATTCCTCTTTCTGAACGATCGTCCCAGTAAAGTATAACCATTCTATCACCCGCCACCGCTCTAACGGATGGCTCTGGCGGGGGTTCAGCTGCACGATAACTATTGTTATAAAGTAATTGACAAAGCATTGCTTTTTTAAACAAATCTCTCTTGTTTCTCGCATGAATTGAGGCGAAGGTAAAAGCAAGCTGCCCTCCTGGAGGAAGGTTAAATGGTCCAGAGGCAACAACATAAGTTATATCAGGTCCATAAGAGTTCGGTGTTTGCGTCCAATCGTTTGGATGTGGGTTAACATTATGTGGTGGTGAAACCCCCGCTGATATTTGATCATACTCTGCAGTTTCAGTTTGCGGGGCTTCGCTGTATGGGAAAACTTGAAATGTAGTTATACCCATTGGTTGCCCTGTGGCAGGATTTATCGGCGTCTCAAGAAACTTTAGCCCAACCCATCCAACATTTGATGCAATTAACCCCTCAACTTTATCATCTCCATCCCACAAATATGTAAAATTCCAAAGCAATGAATCCTCACTGGGTGAATAACCCTCAACATCTGTCCCCGGCGGAATGAACGCTGCAAAATCATCAGTCCATTCATAAGCTCCTTGTTCGGGACAATCTGGATCATCATGAATACCAACATAAACATCATAAAGTGTATCAGTTCCTATGTTCGTAAGGATAAATCTAAAGATTATGAAGTCCTGATTCAAAAAATCATCCCATTGCAAGCCCCAAATATCAAGGCGAATGTCCATCGGTTTTGGCTTATTCCCAGCCTCAGGGTCATTATCTGTAACTACAAAATAAGCCTCTCTTTTTGCAACAACCTCACCGTTAAGAACCCCTGGAAATCCAGTTGAACCAACTGGCGGTTGATTATATGATATTTTTCTCGCATGAGCTGGGAGATCATTTAAAGATGGCCATCTTTGAGGCCAAGATTGCGGTTTGTCGCTAAACGCAATACCAATGTTATTTTTCTCATCAACATAACCCGCATCAAATCCCGGTAGAGGTTGATATTCCTCCTCGCTAAATCTTGCTGCTCCCCTTGTTCCGCTTGCAAAAAACTTGGTATAAGTTCCATCTGGATTTTTTTTCTTAGCTCCAACTATTGGTGCCATTGTCCATCTGTAAGTTATCCCACTCCTTGCCGGAAACTCCCAGCAAAGTCCCCATCTGTCATATCCAAGCGTTGCTGCGTTTGATATACGTGCCCACACATTCCCAACATCAAGAACTGACCTCTTTCTGTCCCCAGGACCAAGCGTCTTCGGCAGAGGTTTTAAGCCCCTTTGAGGGGCAAGGACAGTGTTATAATATTTTTCCTTCGTCATCCAGTTTGGATCTTCCTTAACCTGCGCAATTAAAAGTGAAAATGACCCGAGAATGATAAACAAGAGAAGTAATGCAGTAACCTTTTTCATTTTTGACTCCGATTTTTTATTGATAAAAAATTAACATAGCCCGCCACTCAAGTGGCGGGAAAACCTTAATTTTAAATTTAATGATTAGAAGTTCAATTCTATCCCGATCTCAACATGTCTTGGTGCGCTAAACCAATGTGGTCTGTGTCTGTTTTCAGGCGAAACAGCAGGATTTGTGCTATAATCAGGTCTTCCAGAATCATCAAAAACATTCAAAACATTCCTCTTATTCAAAAGATTTGTAATATCTGCCCAAAGCGTAGCATTTAAAAATCCAAGTTTAAATGTCTTATAAGCTCTGACATCAATATTGCCCGTCCAAGGTTGCCTTCCACTGTTTATTTCACCTGTAAGATAAGTGCCACGAGCATCCGTCGGAGTATATGGAAGACCACTGCCGAAATTACCAATAAAGTTCAACCCCCACGTATCGTAAATAACATTAAAGATAAAGGAGAGTGTATGCGGCTGATCCCACGCAAGCGTTGTGGTTCTTTTCGGCGGAATATAACCTGTCACAGATGCAGTATATGCCTCCCAAAAGTGTGTTGCCCAGTTATCCGCATTGCCTTCGGCTCTTGAATAAGTATAATTTATCTGAAACGCATAATGATTGCTTAATCTCTTTCTCAATGCAAACTCAATCCCTCTTGAATTAGCATAATCAAGATTTACAATTTGTGTGTAAGTGTACGGATCTCTGAAATATCTCTTCGTTGAGATATAATCATATGTGTCTTTGTAAAACGCGGTTATACTCATAACGATATCTTCACTTAAAATTACATCTGCCCCAACCTCATAAGCATGCGTTGTCTCAGGCTTTAAGTTTGGATTTCCAATCCTTGGCTCATAACCTTGAGCAAGATTGGGATATGGGTAATTTGGATTATTCTGGTTAAACCTCCTATAAAGGAAAAACATATCAGGATACTGGTAAAATTGTCCATAAGCGAAATGAATTTTTGCTCTATCTGAAATCGGGTGTGAAAAACCAATTCTTGGGCTTATATGCCATTTAGGCTTAACATTCCCAACCTTTGTAATATCAGCATTAGGATCAGTTGCCCTAAGGTCAATAACTTTATAAACATCTGGTGCCTTCGGATTTAAGTAATCAAAGCGAATACCAACATTTATGATAAGGTCTGAAATTTCAATTTTGTCCTGAATGTAAGCAGCAGCCTGAACCGGTCTGAATTTATAATAAGCAGTCTCATAATGACGCGTTTCTTCGGGTTGCAATGTATCAAGATGATCCCAATAATTGTTAACACCATTTATCCACCAATCACTTAAATCATACTGTTTATATTCAAAACCGAATTTAACAAAATTATATCTATCAATTTGGCTTGCAAAGCTTGCTGAAAATGTATTCGTCAAAACGAAATAATGTTGAACATAATCATCCATTGAGATAGCCATCACATCAACTTTGTCAATTCCCGCCTGTTGTAATCTTGAGATCAAATCAGGTGTTAACTTAGTTCCCTTTCTGATTGTATCACCATTGATCACATAATCTCTATAAAGCGGAAACCCCATCTTCAATGCGTCTCTCAACCATAAAGTCGCCCTGTAAGGACCACCAAACTCATAGTTTGAAGTAGAATCAAATAAGTTATTACCTCTAACAGGCGTAAATATCCTTGAGAAATCACCTTTAAGTTCCTCCTCATAGATGTAAAATTTATATCTTGTATTAAATTGCGAAAACTTAACCTCATAATAAGTGTTTCCACTCAAGGCATGGGTTAAATGAGCCGTGTAAAGTGTACTGGTTCTATAATTAGTCCCTTGAAATTCAGGAAGGCTTGGATCCTGCATTTTCAACAGGTACTGATACTTAAAATAATGGTCGTAACCTTTATTCTTTCTATCAGTTAATGCATAACCGAGGCGAAGTTTCAAGTTTTCAAAGAATTTCAATGTGAGTTTAGCATTACCCCTAACCCTACTGTCAAAGAAGCCAAGATTTTCATAGTTGTGTTGAATTATTCTGCCACCCGGGGTTTTATATGTCGGACCTGTAAATCTGTTTAAATAAGTTCTTGTGAAAGACCTATCACCGCTGACGAAAAATGTAGCGAAATCCTTACCTGGGATGACCGGACCGCTAAGTGAAATCTCACCTCTGAATGTTCCCCAATCATTATCTTTCCATCCAAGTTTGCCAAATTGGTCTGTGCCGACTCTGAAATTACCAGCAAATTTAGGTCCTCCTTCCTGTGTCACGATATTAACAACCGCTGATTGTGCCTGCCCATACTCGGCATTAAATGTCCCAGATAAAATTGAAACAGAAGCAATCCCGAGTCGGGATATATCAAGGGCTGAACCCCCATAAAGCAAATCATCAACCCTTATACCGTCAACGACATAGCTTACCTCGGTTGTTCGCCCACCTCTGACATGTATTCCATTGTCTCCACCACCAAGTCCTCCATTATTTGCGGTGACAACGCCAGGGGCAAGGGTCATAACCTCTTGATATGAATTAACGGGGATTGATTGAATTTCTTGAGCTGTTACAGCTGTAACAGTTGAGGTTGCATCCTTTTGAATTAACCTTCTTTCTGCGGTTACAACAACTTCCTCAAGTTGAATTGCTTCGCTTGGCAACTCAAAATTAACCTCGGTTGTGAAATCAGGTAAAACCCTAACACCCCGTATTGTTACGGATCTGTAACCAACAAACGAAGCTTTAACATCATATGTCCCAACTGGAACATTCACAATTACATACTCGCCCTTCAAATCGGTAGCAGCACCGAATGCCGTCCCAACCAAAACAACATTTACACCGGGCAACGGCTCCTTTGTTTCTCTGTCAACTACCTTACCACGAATTTTACCCGTCTCACCTGAGAACACAACCCCAACCGATAAGAATAAAACAAAGGAAGCAAGGAGTATCTTTTTAAGCATAATTCGCCTCCATTTAAGTTTTGAGTTTCCCGATTTTTGAAAAAACTAAACTCATCACCTAAAATATAATATGAAAATCAAAAATTGTCAAGGGGTATTATATTCGCTTCAGCTTTAACTTTCAAACCTTTCCATTCCTTTGACAAATTTGATTTTTTCATCTCAAGTTTTTATATTTTTAAAAAATAAACTTCCTGTGGCGGGTTAGCTCAGGTGGTAGAGCAGCGGAATCATAATCCGCGTGTCGGGGGTTCGAGTCCCTCACCCGCTACAACTTCAAACAAAAACCTTTCAGTCTATTCAAGACTGAAAGGTTTTTTATATAAACCGAAATCCCTTAAATCCCGATGGTGAAGGACTTTATAAATCGCTTCAAGGAATTCATACAAAAAAATAAGCTCATCTCACCCGAGGATAAAATCATAGTTGCTGTAAGCGGTGGCGTTGATTCAGTGGTTTTACTTGATGTGTTAAATGAGTTAAAAAGTCAACTTAAGCTTGAACTTATCGTCGCCCACTTTAACCATAAATTAAGAGGAGCCGAATCAGATGAAGATGAAAATTTCGTTAAAAAGTTTGCTTCAGAACTTGGAATTGAATGCTATGTCAGAAGCGAAGATACAAAAGAATACTGCAAGAGCAAAAAAATTTCAACTCAGGAAGGGGCAAGAGAATTAAGATATAATTTTTTTGAAACGCTTAGATTGATCAAGGGATTTGATAAAATTGCAACCGCACATAACGCAAATGATAACGCTGAAACGGTTCTTTTAAACCTTTTCCGTGGTTCAGGAATAAATGGACTTGCTGGGATACAAATGAAAAGAGGGAACATAATAAGACCTCTTCTATTTGCAACAAGAGATGAAATAGAAGAATACGCATACGAAAAGGGATTAACATATAGAGTTGATTCGTCAAATTTCAAAACAACATACAGACGCAACTATATACGCCTCAATCTCTTACCACTTATAAGTGAGAACATAAACCCAGGAATAATTGAAACACTTAACCGAACTGCCCAGATCTTCTCTGAACTCAGTGAATTTATACGCCATGAAGCATTGAAAATTATAAAATTTGTCGCGGTTGAAGAAAATCCAGGTAAAATTTTAATTGACATCCAGCGATTGAAAAACTATCTTTTCTTTATACAGGAAAGCGTTATAATATCAACAATTGAAACATTCTTTAACGAGAGAATTGACTTCGCAAGGGTTCTATCTGTGCTTAATTTAATTGATTCAACCCCCGGGAGCTCAATGATGATTTCAAAAGATCTTTTCGTTTATAGAGATAGGCAATATCTTGTCTTTATACGAAAGCCAGAATTATTTGAAACAGAAGTATTCGCATATGTTCACCCTGGTGAAAAATACGAAACTGATTTTTTTGTTTTCTCGTCTGAATTTGTCAAAAAAGAAGATGTTCAATTCAACCGTAATCCCCAAGTGGAATATATTGACGCCGAGCTTATAGCAGATGAACTCATTTTGAGAAACTGGCAACCTGGCGACTGGTTTATCCCACTTGGAATGAAAGGGAGAAAAAAATTAAGCGACTTTCTGATTGACCTTAAAATACCTGTCTATGAGAAAAGAAAAATCCTCGTCCTTGAATCAGAAGGTAAAATTGTATGGGTTTGCGGTTTCAGGCTTGATGATAGGTTTAAAATAACCGACTCAACTCAGAAAATACTTAAAATTGAATTTCATCCAAAACCAATCGCACAAAACCAATGAGCGACGAAATAGTTTATATCAACGGAGAAAGATTTAAAATTCTAATAACAGAGGAAGAGATAAAAAGAAAGGTAAAAGAACTTGGCGAACAAATAAGCAAAGATTATGAAGGAAGCATTCCGATCTTCATAGGCGTTTTAAATGGCTCAGTTATATTTTTCGCTGATTTAATTCGTGAGGTTAAAATTGACTGTGAAATTGACTTTCTTAAACTTTCAAGCTATGGGGATGAGAAAATTTCTTCTGGTCATGTAAAACTTCTCAAAGACCTTGACTGTCAGGTAACAGGAAGGGACATAATCGTGGTTGAGGATGTGATAGATTCAGGACTTTCAATAAAATTTATCAAAAACTTAATCATGCTCAAAAACCCGAAATCTTTAAGGATAGTTACTTTGTTATATAAGAAGAACAGAGTTCAAATTGACTTTAAAATTGATTATATTGGATTTGAGATAGGTGATGAGTTCGTAATTGGCTATGGTCTTGATTATGCCCAGAAAGGAAGAAATCTAAAAGCAATCTATGTTATTGATTCGCAAAAATAAATTCCAGCGTGGAGGTTTTGAAAAATGTTTAGAGAATTTTTAAATTCAAATGATAATAAATTCAGAAAAAGCGATAGAAAGATGAGAAAACCTCAAATTGATAACGGCAATAATGACGACTTCAACTGGGGAAAAGTTGCAAGGGTAATCCTGAGCTGGCTGATAATTATCTCTGCTGTCTTCGCACTTATGGTCTGGTTCAGAGGGAATCAAAAACTTGAATATGAGATTACATTTGATCAATATCAGCAATTTTTAAAAGCTGGGAAAATTAAAGAGGCAATCGTCAAGAAAACTGATGTAAACAATTTTGATTTTCACGGCGTTCTTAAAGAACCCGAAGAGATGATAACTGTTGACGGGAAAAAAGTCAGAGGAGATAAATTTGTTGTATTTTTACCGAACGCATCGGATTCAAGGGTTATAGATGAATGGACGCGCAGGGGAGTTAAATTTAACTTCGTTAAGGAAAGCGACCAGTGGTTAAATGCTCTTTTAAGCATAATTCCATGGGTCTTGCTTATCTTCATCTGGTTCTTGATAATGAGGCGGATGCAAGGGACGACGACGAAAAACATTTTTACATTCGGAAAAAGTAGAGCGAGAATTGTAACCAATAATATCCCAAAAGTTACATTTAACGATGTTGCCGGTGTTGACGAAGCGAAAGAAGAACTCAAAGAAATAATAGAATTCCTAAAGGACCCGAGAAAGTTTCAACGGCTTGGGGGTAAAATCCCCAAAGGTGTTTTACTCCTTGGACCCCCAGGGACGGGAAAAACGCTTCTTGCGAAGGCGGTTGCAGGCGAAGCAGGCGTGCCATTTCTTTCAATAAGCGGTGCGGAATTCGTTGAAATGTTCGTCGGTGTTGGGGCAAGCAGAGTAAGAGACCTTTTTGAACAGGCTAAAAAACTTGCCCCATGTATCGTCTTTATAGATGAGATTGATGCAGTTGGAAGACATAGAGGAGCAGGACTTGGCGGAGGTCATGACGAAAGAGAACAAACCTTGAATCAACTTCTCGTTGAAATGGATGGATTTGAAGAAAATAGCGGCATAATCGTAATAGCCGCAACAAATAGACCTGATATACTTGACCCCGCACTCTTAAGACCGGGAAGATTTGATAGGCAAATTGTCGTTGATAGACCTGATGTAAAAGGACGACTTGAAATTCTCAAAGTCCATACACGCAGATTACCACTTGCTCCAGATGTAAATCTTGAAATTATAGCAAAATCAACACCTGGATTTTCAGGGGCTGACCTTGCAAACCTTGTGAATGAAGCTGCACTTCTTGCAGCAAGGAAAAACCATGACCTTGTGACAATGCAAGACTTTGAAGAAGCTAAAGATAAAGTCATGATGGGGATACAGAGAAAAAATGTTGCTATTTCAGAGAGAGAAAAAAGGATAACTGCATACCACGAATCTGGACATGTATTAGTTGCAAAGATGTTGCCAGAAGCTGACCCAGTTCATAAAGTTACCATAATCCCACGAGGCAGAGCACTTGGAGTTACAACTTATCTTCCGATTGATGAAAGACATACATATTCAAAAGAATACCTTGAGGCTATGATAACATATGCTCTTGGCGGAAGAGCAGCGGAAAAGATAATCTTTAATTCACTTACAACTGGCGCAGCTGATGACCTTGAAAAAGCAACAACGATTGCAAGAAAAATGGTATGCGAATGGGGAATGAGCGAGCGACTTGGACCCCTAACATATGGGACAAAAGAAGAAGAAATCTTCCTCGGGAAAGAAATAACAAGACATCAAAATTACAGTGAACAAACGGCGATTTTAATTGACGAAGAAGTGAAAAACATCGTCACAAATTGTATGGAAAGAGCTGAAAAAATTTTAATGGAAAACATAGATGCACTCCATCGCCTTGCAAATGCACTCCTTGAAAGAGAAACGCTGACAGGTGATGAAATAGACAAAATCATAAAGGGTGAAGAACTTCCACCCATCCAAAAGAAAGCCAACGGTCAAGATGAAACAACTCCAAGAGTATCTTCAAATCCTGAACCAAAAAATTAACGGAAAATTTGAAGCCCCCGACTATTCAGAAATACTCATTGACTTTAATAAAAACATAGACCGAAATTATAAAGCTGAGTACATTCGCAAGGCGATACATCAATTTTCAATGCTCATCCCCGTAATTTACTACTTCACACCACGAGATCTCGCAATAAAAATTTTAATCCTTTTAACTCTTGGCTTTCTCAGTGTTGATGTAATAAGATATTATAACCCAACCGCTCAAAAACTCTTTTACAAATTTTTCGGTTTTATCCTTCGCCAGCATGAAAGAGATCACAAGATGAAAAATCTCAATGGAGCAACATGGGTTTTCATCTCAGCGCTCGTTTGCGTTATTATATTTCCAAAGTTTATAGTCATAAATGCTTTCGCAATTCTCATACTCTCCGACGCAAGTGCAGCTGTGTTCGGTAGAAAATTTGGAAAACATAAATTTTTCAAAAAATCACTTGAAGGAACAATCGCATTCATCATAGCTGCAATTCCAGTTGTCCTGCTTGCACCGAAAGTCCAAAATCTACCAGGGGAATATATCATAACAATGATTTCAGCAATCGTTGGTGGGATCATAGAAGCAGCGTCAATTGACCTCAAAGTTGATGACAATCTCTCAATCCCTGTAAGCATAGGTGCAACGATGTGGCTTCTTTATTCAATCTTTTACCCAAACCTTGACCTTTACTTTTTAAAATAAATTTCTATGGCGATGAAAAAATTTCTCATCTTACTTATCCTCTCGTCTTTTATCATCTCATGCTCAAACCTGAAACCAAAAGCCACGGGAGATGAAACTGAAATTATAACTTATATTGATTCGCTTCTTTACATACAACTTGAGCAACCGTTAAAATCAGTATTTCACCGACTTCTTTACACACCTCAACCTGAAAGTTTATTTATCATAAAACCAGAGTTTCAAATTCAATCAATTGATAGACTCAAATACCGAAAGAATTTAATGTTCGTCTCAACGCTTGACGATAAAAGCGAAATTGGACTATATGTTCAAAATATGCTTGATCCAGCCTCAAAAGAACTTATACAAAAAGATTCAGCTTATATTTTCATAAAAAAGAACCTGTGGAGCAATGGTCAAATCATTCTTGTCCTTATCGCAAAAGACAGAGAAAATCTCTTAAAGCACTTAACAAAAGATAGAAACGAAATTTACATTTATTTTAGAGATGAATTTTTCGCCCGTGAAATGGAAGGGATAATTTCAGAGGGACACAATAAAAAAGATATTGAAAAGTACTTGCTTCAGAAATATGGCTGGACAATGTTTGTTCAACACGATTACTATATCGCCAAGGATTCAGCACAGGAAAAATTCGTCTGGTTGAGAAGAAGAACACCAGAGGATATGGAGAGATTTATTTTCGTTCATTGGATTGACTCAGTTTACGAACCATACAGATTTTTCAATCAAATATGGATCGCTGAGAAAAGAAATGAGATAACACGAAAATTTTACAGGACAACCCGAGATGATGCCTGGGTTATAATAGCAGATGACCCAGAAAGTATAAAACATCTCTACTTTTTCCCCGTAAACTTTAACGGAAGATATGCGATAAGGGTTCAAGGTTTATGGAGATTTAACGATTTTACAGGTGGAGGTCCGTTCATCTCATATGTTTTTTATGACTCAACTCAAAAAAGAATTTACTTTCTTGATGGTTCAATTTTTGCCCCAAGATATGAAAAAAAGAAGTTAATCGTTCAAATAGATGCCCTCCTACACACATTTAAAACCGCCAGCGATTTAAAAAACAATTGAAACATTTAAACTATTCGCCTCGTATTGCACGGTTAGAAAAATAAAATTTTGAGATCACAATGAAACCCAAATTTTTAATTTTTATAATTACAGGTTTCATATTTGCTGGCGGTCTGCTTCTATGCTCAAACATAAAGACAAGAGAAATCACACCTCAAAATAGCTTGCAAACAGCTGACGAATTAAAATTTTCAAAATCCTTCAAGGCAAACCCCGGATATAAGCTTTACATTGAATCAGATGTTTCAGATGTCATAATTCAATCGCATAGTTCAAATGAAATCAACCTCAACTTTTATGTAAGGGGTTCACAAGAAAGATTAAAAGAACTCAACATCTCATTTGAGGAAGGAGAAAACAGCTTAACTATTAAGATAAAACGGAAGAAAAAAATTCCTTGGTTTGATTTTTCCGAGTTGTTTCTTTTTGGTAGAAAATGGGTTGAAATGGCTCAGCTTGTGGTAAATGCACCCGATAGTTTATCCGATCTCACTGTGAAAAGCACAGGCGGAGATATCAAGATTGAAAACTTTAAGTCAAATAACTTTGATCTTTCATCTGCAGGTGGCGACATCCATGCAAAGGATTTGAGGGGAAGGACTTATGCTTCATCGGCAGGCGGGGATATACGCCTTAGAAATTGTGCAGGCTCCGGGGAAATAAAAACAGCTGGAGGGGATATAATCGTTAGTGAATACCAGGGAGAACTTGAAGCAAAATCCTCAGGTGGTGATATAACAATAAACAAACTAACTGGTTCTGTTTCAGCTTCTTCATCTGGTGGTGATATAAATGTTGAATTTATCTTGGCTTCGGGAATAACAAGATTGTCCTCCTCCGGCGGAGATGTAAAAATTTATGCGCCTTCAAATTTAAACGCCTACATTGATTTTAAAACATCCGGCGGAGATATAAAAGTTGACTTCCCTATAAAAATTGAAACAAAGTCACACTCTGAACTCAAAGGCTGGATAGGAAAATCAAATTCTGGCACAACGATTAAAGCTTCTACATCAGGTGGGGATATAGAATTGATTTCAAAAGATTTGGAAATTTAAAAAACAGATTGAATGACTTTAACGAAAATTTGTTTTTAAGTTTGTCTGAACAGTTCTTTTTTATCATTGTTCAAATAACCCCTTCAGATCGGGCAACAATGAGGTCGCAAGATGCCTTAAAATCAACCACAATAAAGAGAAATATCAAGCAATTCTCTTTAGCGCGCCTGGAGGGACTCGAACCCCCAACCCGCGGATCCGAAGTCCGCTGCTCTGTCCAATTGAGCTACAGGCGCTTTTTTAAAATTTAAAAAATTTACCGCCCTTCAAGCAACATTTTTGCAAATTCAATGTCTTCCGGGGTTGTTATCTTTATATTTTCATACAGCCCTTCAACAATTTTGACCTTGACACCAATTCGCTCAACAAGAGATGAATCATCCGTTCCATAAAAGGAATCAGTATAAGCTTTTTTATACGCCTGTTGTAAAACTGTATAATAAAACGCCTGTGGGGTTTGCACAAGCCAAAGCAAGTTTCTATCAAGCGTCCTTTCAACAAAACTGTCCTCCCCACCAAGCTTAACAGTTTCCTTTGGGCGAACCGCAAGGATAGCTGCTCCGGTCTCCTTGCAAGCCGAAATAACTTCACAAATTTTTTCACATGTTATAAAAGGTCTAACCGCATCATGAACAACAACTATCTCTGTATGATGGTAAACCATCATTTGCAAAGCATTGTAAACAGAATCCTGTCTTTCATTTCCACCGATTGTGACCTCAACAACTTTCGTTATGTTAAATTTCTTAACAAGATTCTCAACTTCAAGCAAAATTTCCGGAGCTGTTGCTATTATTATAGAATCAACGCAATTACAATTTTGAAATTTCTCAAGCGTATGAACTAAAATCGGCTTTCCAGATATCTCTATCAGCTGTTTATGTATACCCGCGTTCATTCTCCTTCCATATCCTCCAGCTGGAATTATTGCAGTTACCTTCAATCTCTTCCTCCGTTCTTTTCGTTTTCGGCGATGTAATCAATATGAAAGATAAATTCCGGAAACTTTTTAGGCAAATTTATGATGTTATAAACCATTATCCCAGTTGATAATCTATCAATCCAAGATGAAAGTGGCCAACCAAAGTGAATATGAATTTTCTTTTCGGATGGAACTTCATATCTTATCGTGTTGAGCAACCCAACTATCATATCAAACAAATTCATTTTCGGTTGAATTGAAATCCAAAAATGCCTTGGTAAACCTTTTTCAGGTCTATCAAGTCGTGGCGAATAAAAACTCACATAAATTGAATTAGCATCAACATTTTCAATGTTTTCCTTTGGTCTTTTGAAATGGATATGGATTTCATCGGAATCAATATCTGCAATTGCAAAAACCACATCCATAGGGCTATCGGTGCTTCGTCTGACTGGGATCTCTGGGGCTCTAAACTTTGAAATTCTTAATCCAGCAAACAAAAAGAAAAGCGTCATAAATAACCATAACAAAGCCCCATAAATGCGATGTAAAACTATGTAAATAAAAATGCTAAATGTCATAATGAAAAGAATCAGGGTACCCGTTCTTGATGTATGATATGTTATTTCCTTTGTTCCCATGCGATAACGATAAATCACAAGAGAGCCAATGTTAATTGAAAAACTTGCCACAAGCCCAATAGCATACATCTCGGCAAGCACTGCCTGACTTCCACTCGTTATTAAAAGTATGAGTGAATAAAAAATTGCATTAAAAACATGAATTCTATAAAGTGAACCACGACGATTCAACTTCATCAGCCACGGAAAGCTATATCTTTCGCATATTTTCTCTATCAATTCGGAGGATGCAACCATTGCTGTGTTAACAGCCATTATCAAGGTTATGCTTGCAAGCGCACTTACAATTATTCCAAACCAATAGCCATTTACACTTTCAGCAAATGCTGGGATTAAATCTGTTTCATGTTTTTCAAGCTCAATGTTTGAAGAAAGAGCGAAGAGAGCAATAAGCGGTGTCGCCACCCCAACTGTGAGGGCAAGAAAAATATATGCTCTTCTTATATCATGCCAGCTTCTAACAAGAGATGCCGTCTGAAGAACAGACTCAATTCCAGAATAAGCAAGGATGCAACTTCCTATCCCTGTTACGAGATTTGCGTAAGATTTAAAAATTGATTTATCATTGATGTCTGATAAAAAAAGTGAAAACGCCTCTTTAACTCTTATCACCGAGGATTGTTCAAAATTTAAAATTCCACCAGTGATTAAATTCAAAAGCACAAAAGAGGCAAAAATAAAAATTGCAAATGTAAATTTTGCATTCTCCCTTATCCCCAAGATATTAAGCCCCGCTATGAACCAGACGAGAAGAATTTTAAGAACGAACTTAACATGTGAAGGCATTGAAATAAACGCAAGACCGTTTTCAACTGCACTTACAGTTGAAATTGAAGCAGTCAAAATATATACCACAAGAATTGATGCAACCGCTATAAAAGAAACAGTTGGACCGAGAACAAGATATGAAAATGAATAAACTCCGCCACCTTTTATGCCGTGCACCTCAAGGATCTCGGCTATTTCAACCATTCTGGTTGAAAGAAAACGGATGAAAAGAGAAGTAAGAGCTATATAAATTATCGCTTTTATTCCAATGAACCTATATGCTTCAAACGGCGCATAATAGATTGATGTAAGTTCATCCATCAATGTTATGATTGAAACTGCAAACCATGTTATCCACCATCGCCCAGAATCAAAATAACTTAACAGGTTCTTTCTCCTAAGAAGACGAGCAAAAATAATTAAAAGTGAAAAATTTATGACAAAGAAAATCAGGGTTCGCATAGCGGAAAAAACAAAGGGGGATTAGTTTTAGATTATAAGCATTGCATCGCCATAGCTTAAAAATCTATAACCACTTTTGATCGCATGCTTATACGCCTGCATTAAAAGATCAAGCCCTGCAAACGCAGCAGCAAGAATAAGAGGTGTTGATTCAGGCATGTGGAAATTGGTTATAAGTTTGTTCACTATTTTAAAATCATACGGTGGATAGATAAATTTATCCGTCCACCCCCTGTAAGGTTTTACATGCCCATCTGCGGTCACACTTGACTCAAGCGCTCTCACGACGCTTGTTCCAACAGCAACGACGCTTTTCTTTTTATCAATTGTCTCGTTTATCATACGAGCGCTCTCTGGGGAAATTTCAAAGTATTCAGAATCCATTCTATGTTTGCTCAAATCTTCAACTTCAACTTTCCTGAATGTCCCGATGCCTATATGAAGAACGATAGGGACGATCTTAACACCTTTTTTCTCAATTCTTTTCAATAACCTTGTAGTAAAATGCAACCCCGCCGTTGGAGCAGCAACAGAACCGACAACCTCAGCATAAACAGTTTGATACCATTCCTTGTCTCTCTCATCAGGTTGTCTTTTTATGTAAGGTGGGAGCGGAACTTCCCCATGCCTTTCTATGAAACTGAAGAAATCACCCGTATAATGAAATTTTAAAGTCCTTCCACGGGATGTAGTGTTATCAATAACCTCACAATATACCTCGTTATTATCACCAAAGTAGATTTTGTTCCCAATCCTAACTTTGCGAGCTGGCTCAACTAAAACATCCCAGAGATGTTCCTCGGGATTAAGCTCACGGAGCAAAAGTATTTCAATTTTCGCTCCTGTTTTCTCCTTCCGCCCTATCAATCTTGCTGGGAAAACTTTCGTCTTGTTAATAACAAGCGAATCACCTTCCTCAAGGTAATCAATTATATCAGTAAAGATCTTATCTTCAAATGTTTTCGTTTTTCTGTCAACAACGAGCAGCTTTGCACTGTCCCTTGGCTCAACAGGATATTTCGCGATTAAATTTTTGGGAAGTTGATAGTTGAAATCTGAAAGTTTCATAATCTTTTATAAATGCTTGTTTTTTAAATTTAAAAAGCGGGGGAGTAAAATCCCCCGCCTTGAATTCATCGCGCTTTAACCTTTGCCTTTACTTTTGACTTAACCTTTTTTACAGCTTTTTTGTTCGTTTTCTTTACAGAGACAGTTTTCTCAACTCCATCATAAATTAACGCAGCTCGTGCAGCAGCAAGTCGCGCAATTGGAACACGATATGGCGAACAACTCACATAATCAAGCCCAATTTTATGGCAAAATTCAATCGTTGCTGGATCACCGCCATGCTCCCCACAAATTCCAACTTTCAAATTCGGTCTCACAGAACGACCCTTTTGAACACCAATTTTCATCAACTCACCAACGCCTTTAACATCAATCGTTTGGAATGGGTCTTTATCGTAAATTCCAAGGTCAAGATATTTGTAAATGAATTTCTCATAATCATCCCTTGAAAGCCCCATTCCCATCTGTGTCAAATCATTTGTGCCAAACGAGAAAAACTCCGCAACAGTTGCTATCTCATCTGCTGTTATCGCTGCTCTTGGAACTTCAATCATAGTGCCAACAGAATATTCAATCTTAATACCTTTTTCTTCCATAACTTTTTCGGCAACTTCACGGACGATCTTCTCTTGATTCTTGAGCTCATTTACATGCCCAACAAGTGGTATCATTATCTCTGGTTTAACTTTTATACCTTCCTTGGCAACATCGCACGCTGCTTCAATAATCGCTCTTGTTTGCATTGCTGTAATTTCTGGATAAACAATTCCAAGACGACAACCTCTAAAACCAAGCATCGGATTAAATTCTTTAAGTTCAGCAATCTTTCTACGAATCTTTTCTTCAGGAATACCCGTTTTTTCAGAAAACTCTTTTATCTCCTCATCCGTGTGCGGTAAAAATTCATGCAACGGTGGATCAAGCGTCCTTATCGTCACAGGTCTATCACCCATAACTTTAAAGATTCCATAAAAATCCTGTCTTTGCAAAGGTAAAAGCTCATTTAAAGCTGCCTCTCTTTCTTCTTTCGTATCAGCAAGGATCATTTTTCTCATTGAGATAATTCTATCACCTTCAAAAAACATGTGCTCAGTTCGGGTTAACCCAATTCCTTCAGCCCCAAATGCAACGGCAACCTCCGCTTGCTTTGGAAGGTCAGCGTTAGTTCTTATTCTCAATTTCCTTACTTCATCAGCCCATTTCATCAATTTCTCAAATTGCTTGTAAACAGGAGCTTCATCAGGATTAAGCGTTTTTTCAACCAAAACCTGCAAAACCTCACTCGGCTTTGTCGTTATCTTTCCGAGTATGACTTCGCCCGTTGATCCATCAATTGAGATATAATCTCCCTCTTTTATAACCTGCCCGTTAACCCTTATTTCTTTTTTGACATAGTCAATATCAAGCGCACCACAGCCGACCACACAAACTTTACCCATCTGCCGTGCAACAAGTGCTGCATGGGATGTCATTCCTCCACGAGAGGTCAGTATCCCCTCAGCTACATACATCCCTTTTATATCATCCGGCGAAGTTTCAATTCTTGTTAAAATTACCTTTTCCCCACGCCTTGCCCACTCTTCAGCATCTTCAGAATGAAATACAACTTTACCAGTTGCTGCACCCGGACCCGCAGGCAATCCCTTTGCAAGGAGGCGACCATCTTTAATAGCTTTCTCCTTCTCAGCAGCGTCAAAAATTGGTCTCAAAAGATGATTTAAAGCATCAGGCTCTATCCTCAATAAGGCTTCTTCTTTAGTTATTAAACCCTCCTCAACCATATCAACCGCTATCCTTATGGCAGCAAATCCTGTTCTTTTTCCAGCGCGCGTTTGTAACATATAAAGTTTCCCACGCTCTATCGTAAATTCAATGTCCTGCATATCTTTCAACCTGCTCTCAAGAATCTTTCTAACCTCAAGAAGTTGCTCATAAACATGTGGCATGACTTCTTTCAGCTTTGATATCGGCAATGGAGTCCTTATCCCCGCAACAACATCTTCACCTTGAGCATTCATCAAAAACTCACCATAAAATTCATTTTCGCCTGTTGCGGGATTTCTCGTAAACGCAACACCAGTTCCAGAATCATTTCCCATATTTCCAAAGACCATCGTTTGAACATTAACAGCAGTTCCCATGTCATCGGGAATGTTGTAAATTTTTCTATAAGCAACAGCTCTAGGATTCATCCATGATCTGAAAACAGCCCCGATTGCACCCCAGAGCTGTTCCCACGGATCATCAGGAAAATCAACCCCTTTCTTTTTTCTTATCAATTCTTTAAACTCGTAAACAAGCTCCTTCAAATCTTCAGCCGTGAGTTCAATATCATGTTCAACTCCTCTGGCTTTCTTCTTCTCCTCAATTAAAACCTCAAATGGGTCTCTTTCCTCCTTCGTTTCTGGTTTCAATCCGAGAACAACATCACCATACATCTGAACAAACCTTCTATAAGCATCCCAAGCAAACCTTTCATTTTGAGTTTGTTCAACTAAACCCTTAACCGTTTCATCATTCAAACCCAAATTTAAAATTGTATCCATCATCCCGGGCATTGATACAGGAGCACCTGACCTGACCGAAACGAGAAGTGGATTTTTCGGATCACCAAACTTCCTTCCGACAAGTTTCTCAACTTTAGCAAGTGCCTTTCTAACTTGTTCTTCAAGTCCCTTTGGATATGTTTGATTATGTTTGTAATAATAACTGCAAACCTCGGTTGTGATCGTGAATCCAGGCGGCACAGGCAAACCTATGTTCGTCATCTCCGCAAGGTTTGCACCTTTCCCACCAAGCAACTTTTTCATATCAGCATCTCCTTCAGCTTTGCCACCACCGAAAAAATAAACATATTTTTTCGCCATTACCTCAACCTCCAGAATTTATTTTTGAATAATTGAATTGATAAATGCCTCAAGCAAATTCCTTGAAAAAACGCTCTCAAAATTTTTCATCCTTTCAGGATGCCACTGAACAAGTAAAACAAATCTATCATCACCGACCCACTCAAGACCTTCAATCACCCCATCATCGCACTTCGCACTAATACGCAAATTCTCACCAATCCTATCAGCTGATTGATGATGACTGCTATTAACGATCCCCTCCCTCTCTCCAACAATTTTAAAAAGCTTTGAATCATCAAAAACGAATATATTATGCAACCTATCATCTCCAGTATTTTCATCCTTGCGATGATTTGTCCCTATAACCGTTTGAATATCAAAAACCAAACTCCCACGCAAATAAACATTCGTCAACTGCAATCCCCTGCAAATCCCCAAAATTGGCAAATCCTTTGAAAAGGCAATATCAAGAAGTTTAAATTCAAACCAGTCCCTATCACGGTTGTATTTGTCACCTTCCCTCTCCGACTCGCCATAAAACTCAGGATGAACATCATCACCTCCAGTAAGTAAAAGAGCATCACATTTTTTAAGATCATCACTGTTAAGTTCTTTATAAGACAAAATCACTGGCTCAACTTCAACAGATGCCCTCCTAAGCCAGTTAATATAATTCTCAAGGTTGCTATCACAGTAAGAAACCCCCACCTTTATCATCTAAACCAGCTCCAAAAGCTTTTGTTTTAAATCGTTCTCCCCTTCCAGAAACTTAACTTCTATCCTCGTATAAAAAAAAGGAAAATTTTTCAATTCTCTCATCTCAAACAATCTCGCATAATCCTTTTCCGTCGTGATCGCAAATTCCGCTCCAGTTGAATTAAGAAAATTGACTATATCTTCAATATCCATCCAAGTATATCTGTAGTGATCGGGAAATTCAAAATCCTTTACAACGCAAAAATTATTGTCTTTCAATAATTTTACAAAATTTATGTGTTTTCCGATGCCTGAAAAAGCCACTGCTTTCTTACTTGAAAACTCACTTTTGTCTAAAATATAATCAAAAAATTTCCGTATTTCAAGAAGTTCATATCTAAATTTGACCCGCAATTTATCTTCACCAAGATACCGATTGAAATTTTTCACATCAATTTCATCCCGAAAACACAACACATTAGCTCTTTTTAATGAGCTCAACGGCTCACGCTTTAAACCCGCTGGGATTAAAAACTCATTTGTTTCCTCACCAGAGATGATCACGATATCAAAATCCCTATGTAAATCCCTCCTTTGAAAACCATCATCAAGAAGAAAAACATCAACATCAAAATTTTCAAGAAGTTTAATGCCCGCAATATATCTATCCTCACAGACTGCAACAATCCATCCAAGTTTTTCTTCAACTGATTTTAACGCCATTTGAAACGGCTCATCTCCGCATTCGTCTGCGTTTGCAAAAATTTTCTCACCATCTGTTACAAGGACAAATCCCCTTGTTCTTCTTCCATAGCCACGGCTTAAAATCGCAACCTTTTTCCCAAGCGTAGAAAAATACTTACCTATCCACTCAACCATTGGAGTTTTACCTGTCCCCCCAGCAAGAATGTTCCCAACCGAGATAACTGGTCGTGGAAGCTTTTTAACCTTAAGAATTCCTCTATCATAAAATAAATTTCTTAACACAACTATAACCCAATAGATAAACGAAAAAGGAATTAGCAAAAATCTTAAGCCTCGCCAGATTTTAAACAAACTTATCATCATAAATTCAAAACGATTTTTTCAGCGACGATTTCAGATGTGCTCTTACCATCAGATTCAAAGGTGAGAATCTGCCTGATTTTTAAAAGTTCATCTTTAGTGCTGTTATATAAATTCTCATCCTCAAGATATCTGCTGACCTCGTCAAATATCTTCTCTTTTGTGAAATCCTTTTGGATTAACTCTGGAACCACTTTCTTACAAAGCACTATGTTTGGAAGTGAAATACTCTCAATCACATCTGTTTTGACAAGCAAACGTCCTAAAAGATAATTTATAGGGGAAGTTTTATAACACACGACCATCGGTATCCCAAGAATTCCCGCCTCAAGAGATGTTGTCCCACTTTTCACAACGGAAACATATGAAACCATTAACAACTCATGTGAATTTTCAACGAATTTAAATTTACGAAAATCTTCACCTATTAAATTTTTTATTTCAGACTCACTAATCGTTCTTGCTCTGCTGAAGACGACTTCAACATCAAACTTTTTCCTTATCATCTCCCCTGCTTCAATCATCGTCTTAAGCATCATCTTAACCTCATGGCTTCTGCTTCCTGGGAAAAAAGACACAATTTTATTTTTTGCAATTCCATATTTTTCAAAAAAGTCACCCTCACTTACAGATTCAACTCCCCTCAAATCCTCAAGCAACGGATGACCCACGAATTTAGCTTTCACACCATACCTTCTAAAAAATTCCTCCTCAAACCTGAAAATAACGAAAAGTTCATCAACATAACTTTTCAAAATCTGAATTCTTCTCCTACCCCATGCCCAGACCTGTGGAGCGATGTAGTAAAAAACTTTGAAACCTTTCTCTTTTGCAAATTTTGCAAATCTAAGATTAAACCCAGGATAATCTACGAGTAAAACTGCATCTGGCTTGCGACTTAACAGTTCGTGCTTGCATAGGTTTTCAAAATCAATGACCCTTTTAAAATTTTTCACCACATCAACAAAACCGATAAATGAAATTTCAGATATATTATAGATTATCTCCGCCCCGCATTTTTTCATCCTTTCCCCGCCCACGCCGAAGATTTCAACCTCTGGGAAATTTTTCTTTATCGCACAAACAACTTTCCCAGCATGCAAATCCCCAGAAGCCTCACCTGCTATTACCATTAATCTCTTTGACATAATTTACAACACATTCAAAAATTATTTTTCACAAGAAAAATAATTATGTTTAACACTGTGACACCAAAAAATGCTTGTAAAGTTCTTCGCTCTGACCTCAACGCTTCTTTGATATTAAAACTCAAATTTCCAGCAAATTCATATTTCTTCAATTTCGGGATAAACCTCGGGACACTTTTATAATATCTTACATACTCATCCGCAAATGTCCTGCTCAAATATTCCTCCTCAAGCGTCACAATTAAATAATACTGGATAAAAAAATAAACCAAACCAACGATTTGAAAATAAGGGAAAAGAGCCATTGACATAACCCCAAAACCAAGATACATAAGCATATTCCCAATATAAAGCGGATTCCGAACATAGGCGTAAGGTCCATTTGTGACAAGCCTGCTACCCCCAACTGGACCTGTCGTCCTTGTTTCAGCTCCAACATATCCGACACCCCAAATTCTTACAATCTCACCAACCAGTGCCAGAACGAAACCAACTATTAAACTTAACACAGTTGGTCTTGCAAAAATAACCATTACAATTAAAAATGGAATCGGAGTATAACTCCTATAAGAAAAAATTTTCTGTCTGAAGTCCGATTTCACTCTGAAGAATTTTTTATTTTTAGAATTATTCCCTCATAAAAACTTCCCTTCGTTTAAGTTCCGCTTGCCATCTCTTCCGTAGCCTTTTTCTACCACTTAAAAATCTTTCAAACTGTTCCATCACATCCTTGAATGTCTCAAACTCATAAACCGGGATGTTTTTCGCCCTGCAATACTTCAAAAGTTCTTTCTTTCCAAAAACTACATCAGCATACTCCGCTGGACATCTATCTGAATAGCCATCCCCGATATAAACAATTATATCATCATCACCAGAAAGTGTTAGCATGTGATTTCGCTTGCAATTCCCGCAAATGCGACATATTGAATCTGGATATGGAAAATCAACCTTTACCCTCCCATCTTCAATCCACAATTTGTTTGAAAAAAACTTAACATCAAAAAGACCATACTTATCAAGGATTCGCTTTATATAAAAATCAAAACCGTCGCTCAAAATGAAAACCTCAATTTCATTTTCCCTTGCCCACTTTACAAAATCAATAAAATAGATATCTATTTCCTGAGAAAGTATCAACTTTTCCGCTTCAACATAATCAACTTTAACTTTTTCGGCGATTTTTTCCCACATCTCCTTTGAAGAAATTTCATAGTCACGCCACTTTACAACAAGCGAAGAATAATAATTCCTATCACCAAATGTCTCAAAAAACAAGTCCCCGACATCATTTTTTGTTATTGTCCCGTCAAAATCGCAAAAAACTTTTATGTTCATGCACACATTAAAATAGTTTGAGTTATTAACCTTGTTCAATTCCCTGCTTAAACCTAACCGAGACAATTTTTGAAACACCTTCTTCTTCCATCGTCACTCCGTAAAGCGTATCAGCTGCCTCCATCGTTTTCTTATTATGTGTGACTATGATAAACTGCGTATCTTTTGAGAAACCCTTCAAAAGGTTTATAAACCTGTCAATGTTTGCATCGTCAAGTGGTGCGTCAACTTCATCAAGAACACAAAACGGACTTGGCTTAACAAGGTAAATCGCAAATAAAAGTGCTATCGCCGTCAATGTTTTTTCACCAGCTGATAAAAGATCAATTGATTGTAACCTCTTCCCTTTAGGCTTCGCCATTATCTCTATCTTTGATTCAAGCGGGTCAACATTTCCATTTTCATCAGGAACAAGCTTCAAATCCGCTTCACTGTCTGGTCCAAAAAGTATCTCAAATGTCCTCTTGAAATTTTCCCTTATCTTCTCAAATGTCTCAAGAAATCTTTTTTCTGCTGTTGCGTTGATCTCGTCAATGGTTTCCTTAAGCGTTTTCTCCGATTCAAGTAAATCGTCCCTCTGTGATATCAAAAATTCAAGTCGCTTCTTCTCTTCCTGATAATCGTTAAATGCAAGTAAATTCACAGGACCAAGGAGTTTCAATTTCGTTTTCAAATTCTCAACTTCCTCTTTCAAAACCCCAATGTTATGATCTGCAAATTCCTTGTATTCAAGCTCAACCTGGTATTCCTCCCATGCTCTCTCCTTCAAATTTTGCATCTTCAATCTTATTTCATTTATCTTTATCTCAAGATCATGCATCGCACTGACATATTCCTCATACCTTGCTCTCTCTTCCTTTATTTTTCTCTCCAGCGTTTGAATTTCAACTAATTTTTCATTATGTTGCCTTTGAATTTCCTTTAACCTTTCATGAAGCATTGAAACTTCACCTTCAAGCATATTTCGCTTCTCGCTTAACTCAACAATTTCAAACTCCATATCTTCAATTTGAATTTTGCTCTCTTCAATCTCAACATCATACTCACTTATCTTCGTTGAAACCCTCACAACTTCATCCTCAAGTCGTTTTATCTCCAAATCAATGTTTTTCTCATCATTTTCAAGCGAGACAAGTTTGATATTAAGTTCAGAGACATGCTCTGCTTTCTCGCTCCATTCTCTCTCAAGTGTTTCAAATTCAGATGTCGCAACTGAAAGTTCATACTCAATTTTCTCTTTCTCCTTTTCAAGCATCAAAACCTCACCCTCAAGACTTGCAAGAACTTCAGTAAGCATTTTTATCTCGTTGCTGATCTCTTCCCTTTCCTTGTCAATCTCTCCAATTCTTTCAACCGCTCTGGCTTTTCTATATTCAGCTTGATTTATCATCTTCTCAACCTCGGAAATTGATAATTGGACATTTCTCACAACATCAGCAAGCCCTTTTAAATTTATCTCCTCAAATTCACGAATTTTCTTATCAATTTCACTCTGAACATGGTTTAATTCCTCTTTGAGCCTTGAAACTTCATTTTCAAGGATTTCAATCTGTCTTCTCTTTCCAATGATGCTCTGGGACGACCCGTTAGTGCTCCCACCTTTGATTAAGCCTTCATCTGTATAAATTTCACCTTCAAGTGTCACACATTTAACATTCCCATAATTTTTCAACGCTTCAATTGCCGAATTTTTATCTCTCACAACGAGAAAGTCATCAAGCAAAAGATCAACAATTTTCTTAAACTTCTTCTCACACAGGACAAGCTCATTCGCCCAACCGATCACCCCATCGCCATTGATGGGAAGATTTGACGCATAATTCTCAGGAATTTTATCAAGGCAGATAAATGTAACCTTACTCTTATTTTGTGATTTTAAAACATCAATTGCTTTCTCAGCTTCTTCAACAGTATCAACGATCAGATAGCCTGCTGATTCCCCAAGTGCGGACTCAATCGCAAGCGAAAGATCAGGCTCAACATCAATTATATCTGAAACACTTTTAAAATTTGGATTATAACTCTGCACAAGAAATTGTGCCCCCTCGGATAAGTCAACATGTTTTTCAATTAACTCTTTCAGAAAATCAATTTTTGAAACTTTTTTCCCAATCTCGTTCTGAATTGCAAAAGATTTCCTTCGCAACTCCTCAATTTCTGATCTTAGATTTTCCCTCAATGCTTCCTTTTCATTTAGTATTCTCTCTGCGCTCACAAGCTCATTCAAAAGCGTGGCTTTCCTCTCAAAAAGAACACTTAATTCAAAATCAGCCTCATTTATATCTTTTTCATGCGATTTCCTCTCATCGCTTAACAAATCCATCTTACCCTTGAAATTCTCCATCTTTCCCTTGATTTTTTCAATCTCGCTTCTTTTCCGTGAAATTTCATCCATCTTTTCAATCAATGTTTCATTCAAATTCCTCACGGTGACCCTTTTCTCGTCAAGCTCTCGGGATATCCCATCAAGTTCTTTCTTTTTCTCAATATATTCACTCTGCAAAGCTTTCCTCTCGGTTGAGATAGCTTCAAAAGTTAATTTTTTCTGTTCAATTGTTTGATTTAATCCATAAATCCGATGTTGAAGTTCAAGTTTTTCATTTGATATTTTTTCAATTCTCTCTATAAAAACCTTTTTTCTTTCCTTCAAAAGCACAATTTCCTGCTCCGTCAAGCTTAATTCCTTGCTTTCGGATTCAATTTTTGAATGTATCTCTTCAATTTGCTCCTCAATTGTTCTAAGCTCGCCTCTCAACACCTCAAGAAGCTGTTCTCCACGGGAGAGCTCGTCCCCAGCGCTTATTTTTTTATTCCTTTCGGCGTTCAATGTCTCCTCAAGATATATCAAAGTTCTGTGAAGTTCTGAATATTCTCTCTCAAACAGTTCAATTTCATTTCTTCTTAATTCCTCAAGGATTTGGTTATATTTTTCGGCTTTTTTTGCTTGTCTCTCAAGCGATGCGACATTTTTTTGAACCTCCCGAATTATATCATTTACTCTTGAAAGATCATTTTTAACATCCTCAAGTTTTCTGAAAGTTATTTTTTTCCTTTGTTTATATTTTGTTACGCCAGCTGCCTCCTCAAAAAGTTTTCTTCGCTCCTCTGCCTTTTCACTCAAAAGCGATTCAATCATTTTCAGCTCAATCACAGAGTAAGCGTTAGCCCCCATACCAGTATCAGCGAATAAGTCAATTATATCTTTCAACCTGCACGGAACCTTATTCAAAAAATACTCACTTTCCCCTGATCTAAAAACTCTTCTCGTTATGGTGACCTCTGAATATTCCATCGGTAGAATCCCCTTCGTATTCTCAATTGTAATTGAAACCTCAGCCATTCCAAGCGGTTTTCTTTCTTTTGTCCCATTGAAGATTACATCTTCCATCTTATCGCTTCTTAAAACGCTGGCTCTTTGCTCCCCGAGAACCCATCTTATTGCATCAACTATGTTAGTTTTGCCACAACCATTTGGACCAACTATTGCTGTTATTCCGCCGTTAAATTTTAACTCAACCCTATGAGCAAATGACTTAAAACCAAATATCTCAAGTCGTGAAAGATACATCTACCCCTGTAACTTTTATTTTACACTATTTAAAATATTTAACAAAAACTTCAAATATGCAAGCGATGAAAATTTGAAATCGTAAAAAATCAAAAAAGCACTTAACAAGATCAGAATTAAACCCAGCGAGAAAAGAGAAACACGCAATTGACTCACCTCATAAATTATTGATATTCCCTTTATCAACCTCACGAATGAAATCAAAATGATAATCAAACCAAGCAAAACTATCATAATCCCAGCCTCAAAATTCCCTATCACCCTATATAAAACTATGTCAATCGGAATCAAAAATATAACAGGCAGAAAAGACCATACGACAATAGAATAAGAATCATTTAAAAAGACCTTAACACGAACGAAGGCTGAAAAAATTTGAACGACAAATGTCAAAAGCAAAATCAAAACAAATGAAAAAAGAGAACAATATAACACAGAAGCAACCGGATTCCATATCATTGAAATTAACTTCACCTTCAACCAGTCAATGAAGATCAAATGCGTTAGGATATAATCAAGAAACTCATTTTGCTTTAACCTGTTTAAAACACCACCGATAAAAACACCAAGCGTTGTTGAAATTATTAACGCAAGCAAACTTGTTTGCCCGAATGATATCATATATTGATCTCTTACATCAGCAAAGAAATTATAAGGTCTGAAAGTTGCCCTGTTAAAATTCTCCCTGAACCAGCGATATGAGTAGTAGATATAGGAAAGGAAAAGTAAAAGAACTATACCAGCAACTGTATAGATGGCAGGGATGCTTTCAGAATAATCACCAATTGCAAGCGTTGGGACTTTCCCATCCGTATAAAGCGCCTTCAGAACCTCATAAGCTGGTCTTTTTTCCCTATCATACGAAACAACCCCCATTGTGTAAAGATATAAATCTTGATTTGGAAGCGTCATAACAGGTCTTTCACCCCTCCAATCGGCAAAAACCCAAACAAAAGAGCCATCATAATTCATCTCCTGAATCAACCTGTATCGCTCAAGTATATACTTTGCCTGACTTTCATACGAAAAAGGATCTGAATAACCATTTCTGTTTCCAATTTGAACCGCTTTCCCATACTCGGTTATTATAACTGGTTTATCACGATATTTACTTCTCCAGTATTCTATGCTCTCCGTAAATTTTTCAAAATCATCAATGTAAACATTGACACATGCAAGATCAACAAGATCCACACAAACATCATTTTTTATCATCCTTGAGGCGTAATAAACGGGTCTATTGTCAATTGACTTAACAAATTTAACCAATTCCTTGACATACTTCCTTGCTTCTTCATCTGCAGAATCAAACTCGTTCCCAATGCCCCACGCCAGAACGCTTGGATGATTCTTATCCCTGGTGATCATCTCTGAAACATAATCCTTTGCAAGTGAAATATATCTTTCCGTTGTTAAAATATCCACAGGAACATTCCACACTGGGATCTCTTCAAGAACAAAGAGCCCATATCTATCGCACAAGTTCAAAATATATGGATGCGCTGGATAATGTCCAAGCCTAACAGCATTTGCTCCCATGCTCTTTATTAAAATTATATCCCTTTCCATCTCCTCATAACTTAAAGCGTTCCCAAATCTCGGGTGATCTTCATGCCTTGAGATCCCCTTCAAAACAACCCTTCTCCCATTCAGATAAATATCTCCATTCCCAATTTTTATATCCCTGAAACCTGTGACGATGATAAACTCATCCACAACCCTGCCAAGGTTTGTAACCAAAAGTTTTAAAATGTAAAGCGAAGGTGTCTCTGGTGACCAGAGATTTGGATTATAGATAGTAAATGGAATTTTGATCTTTAAACTTCTTAAATCATCCACAAAAAATGTCAAAGGCTTTGTCTCTGTTATAAATACTTCGCCAGTTTTTTCAAAAATTTGAAGTTTTACATCAAAATTTTTATCGTTGAAAAGTTTTGAAATTTCACCCGAGGAAAGATAAGCCTCAACTTCGCCGTTTAAAATTGAAAAATTAGAACTAAACGAATACACAACCCGTGCATCGTCAATCCAAACCTTTGGAGCTACAAGGATGTAAATATCCCTATAAATTCCACCGTAATTTCTCCACGCCCAGACCTGATGCCGTAGGGGAATGGTCGTTTTTGAATTAAGCTCATTACTTACCTGAATTTCCAAAATGTTTTCGCCTGTGTTCAATATTCTATCTGGAATTCTAACAACAAAAGATGTATAACCACCGATGTGCCTCGTAAGAAACTGACCATTGACAAAAACTTTACACTCATAATTTATCCCGTAAGCGACAAGAAATAGAGTTTTATTCCGAACAAGCGTATCCGGAAGGTTGAAGCTTTTTCTAAATGTCACCTTACCAGTGAAATCATAAGCTGATGGAATTAACACCTCAAACCACTTTTTCTCTCCATCAATCTTTGCAAGCCATTTCCCAGACAGGTCAACCTTAAATCTTGTCTCGGTATCTTGAAACATTCCAGCATCAAGCCCTATAAGGGTTGGATTACCATTGAAAAGGAATTTTTTAACCTCGGATTGGAGTGCCCTTAAATTAAGGTTCAAAAAACATAAGACACAGAGAACTAAAAAAGATTTTTTCACCATCACTTTCAATTTTGTTATACAAAGTGCAGTTAAATTTAATAAAAATGAAGGAAAAATTTACCTCAAACATCTTAACTGGATATGAAACCAAGAGAACATCGGCTGAAAAAGAGATGGCTAATTAACATTTTAATTGGAGGAAATTCTTTCTCCTTTTCATCTAATCCACTTCAAACTTTGTTATTTCCCGAAAAGCCTCAAATCTCTCCTGAATCTCCTTCCATGACAAATTCCTAATTCTATTTATCCCGAAGCCCTCAACACAAAAAGAAGCGATTGCGCTTCCATAAATTACTGCTTTTCTCAAATTTTTCTCCGAAATATCATCTGTTTTTGCAATCCAGCCAGCAAAACCACCCGCAAATGTATCCCCAGCGCCTGTTGGATCTTGGATTGACTCTATCGGATAAGCAGGAGCAGAAAAAATCACGCTATCAATCATCAAAACTGCCCCATGCTCACCCTTTTTAATTATCACAACATCGGGACCAAGTTTCAAAATTTTTTTGCCAGCCTTTATTAGATTCGGCTCCCTTGCAATTTGTCTGGCTTCAGCATCATTAACAATTAAAACATTTACTCGCTTCAATGTCTCAAGCAACTCATCGTATTTTCTCTCAATCCAAAAATTCATTGTATCAGCAATTACAAGCTTTGGGTTATCAACCTGATCAAGAACACTCATCTGAAGGGTCGGATCAATATTACCAAGACATACATACTCACTTGACTTAAACTCATCGGGTATGACAGGCTTAAAATCAGCAAATACGTTCAAATGAGTATAGATGGTTTCCCTTGTGTTCATATCATAATGATATTTCCCAGCCCATCTAAATGTTTTACCACCATTTATAATTTTCAATCCTTTCAGATTCACACCCCTTCCCTTCAAATCATCAATTACATCACTTGGGAAATCATCACCGATAATTCCAACAAGCCCGATTGATTTAGTAAAATAACTTGCCGAAATTGAAATGTAAAGAGCTGAACCTCCAGGCGCATCTACTACTTTGTCAAACGGCGTTTCAATTGTGTCAAGTGCTACAGAGCCCACAACAAGAAGCTTCAAATAAATCCTCCCTATTTCTTTTTATCACCAGTTTCAATAAATGGTCTTATAAGCTCAATCGGGATCGGAAAAATTGTTGTTGAGTTCTTTTCAGAAGCTACTTCGGTTAATGTTTGTAAAAATCTGAGTTGGATTGCCGTTGGATATTGTCCTATGATTTGAGCTGCTTCGGCAAGGCGTTGAGCTGCTTGATATTCACCCTCAGCGTGAATTACCTTTGCTCTCCTTTCCCTCTCTGCTTCTGCTTGCCTTGCCATTGCTCTCTTCATTTCCTCAGGAAGATCAACATGTTTTATCTCAACCATTGAAACCTTGATGCCCCAAGGATCAGTATGAGCATCAATTATTTGCTGAAGGTTTTGATTTATTTTTTCTCTCTCTGAAAGAATTTCATCAAGTTCACTCTGACCAAGGACACTTCTCAAAGTCGTCTGAGAAAGCTGAGATGTCGCATAAAGGTAGTCTTCAACTTCAACTATCGCTTTCTCTGGATCAACAACCCTGAAATAAACTACAGCATTAACTTTTATTGAAACATTATCCCTTGTTATAACATCTTGAGGTGGGACATCAAGGACAACAGTTCTCAAACTCACCTTTACCATCCTATCAACTATCGGAATCAAAAATATAAGTCCTGGACCCTTCGCCCCTATCAATCTACCAAGTCTGAAAACAACACCTCTCTCATATTCACGGAGAACTCTTATAGCACTTGAAAGTATGATTATTAAGAAAACTATAACTACTGTTAAAAGTGATATTGTCATGGCCTGCCTCCGGATTTTTTGATTTTTTAATTTCTCACTTTTTATCTACCTTTTCTACTTTCAATGTTAATCCCTCAACGCCCTTGACAACTATTTCCTCATTTGGGTTAATTTTATCCTGACTTATCGCCCTCCATATTTCGCCGTGAACTCTGACTTGACCGGTTGCCCATCCATCTTTAGTTGGTTTGAACTGGGTAAGCGCAATTCCAACCTCGCCCACTAACGCTTCCTTCCCCGTGGATGGTTTTCTCGTCTGGGCTTTCAAAGCCATTCCTATTGCGAAGAGAAAAAATAAAACCGTCAAAGCAACAGCCGTTATTATCACGGTTAATGATATTTGCATAAGTTCAAATGGTGAATTTATTAACATTATAGAACCAAGCAAAAGAGAAATTGCCCCACCGATGGTCAAAAGCCCATGGCTTACGATTTTAATCTCAAGTAACAACAAAATTATACCAAGTATTATCAACGCAAGCCCTGCGTAATTTATAGGCAACGCCTGCAATGAATAAAACGCAAGGATAAGGCAAATCGCCCCAATTACACCCGGGAAAATTGAACCCGGATTATAAAGTTCAAATAAAATCCCATATATCCCAAGCAAAAGCAAAATATAAGCAATGTTCGGATCACTTATCAACGCAAGGAGGCGTTCACGCCAGTTCATTTCAACAAATTTTATCCTCGCATCTTTTGTTTTTAATACCTTATCCCTTGAATCAACCTTCACAGTGCGTCCGTCAATTTTTTCAAGTAAATCCTTCAAATCCTTCGCAATCAAATCAATTACGCTATCCTTTAGCGCCTCCGTCTCAGTTGAGGAAATACTTTCACGCACAGCCCTCTCAGCCCATTTCACATTCCTATTCCTTTTTTCAGCAATTGTCCTCACAAAAGCTGCTGCATCATTTGTAACTTTTTGTTCCATCACCTTTGAAGTATCTCCCATGCCACCAAGCCCAACCGGATGAGCAGCCCCAATGTTTGTCCCAGGAGCCATTACAGCAATGTGAGCTGAAAGAGTTATAAAAACACCCGCAGAACCAGCACGAGCACCCGATGGATATACGAAAACAACAACAGGTATTTCAGCCCCGAGAATCGCCTTTACAATCGTTCTTGTTGATTCAAGAAGTCCCCCAGGAGTATCAAGCTCTATAATAAGACACTCAGCCCCTTCCTCAGTTGCTTTCCTTATTGAATTGGAAATATAATCAGCAGTTGCAGGGTTTATCGTCCCCTCAACCTTTATCACATAAACAAAATTATCAGCAAACACTTGAGCCAACCCTAAAAACAAAAATAAAATTAAATTTCTCATCGGAGGAATTTATTTTATTTGCCTTCCATCTTCAATTTTACGAAAAAACTTGCTTTGTTGCAAGAAAATAACTACTTTAATCGCCAGATGAAACTCTTAAACGAAATTTTTCTCTTGAAAAAATGAAACAGCGTTTTTGGATTGAAATATCTATATCAAATGCCCCTGAAAATGTAAAAGACGAAATAATTTACCTTGCTGGCGAACTTGGAACTGCTGGATGTTGGGAAGATGAAAATATGCTCAAATGTTATTTCAAAGAAGAAGAAAAAGTAAATGAAATTCTGAACCTGATTCAAAATTTGCAAAAAGGAAACCCCACTTTAGAAATATCAATTAAAGAAATCCCCGACGAAGACTGGAACAAGATATGGGAACAAAGCATTGAACCAATTGAGGTCGGCGAAAAATTCGTGATAAAACCAACCTGGAAAGAATATCATAACCCCGCGAAAATAATCATTCAAATTGACCCTAAAATGGCTTTCGGAACAGGACATCACGAAACCACACGACTTATGTTAAAAGCAATTGAAAAATATATTAAGCCAAACTGCAAAGTTCTTGATGTTGGCACTGGTTCCGGAATACTTGCAATAGCTGCAATTAAACTTGGTGCTAAAATAGCCATTGGGGTTGATAACGACCACTGGGCTTATAAAAATGCCATTGAAAACGCAGAAATTAACAATGTTAAAGAAAAATTTAAAGTGATGCTTGGCTCAATTGATGATGTGAATGAAACTGACTTTGATTTCATCCTTGCAAACATAAATAAAAATGCAATCATCAACATGATGGAAAAGTTTTACAATAAACTTAAAGACAACGGACTTCTAATCATATCAGGTTACCTTGACTTTGAACATGGAATAATTGAGGAATATCTTCAAATGCACAATTTTGAAATAATTGATGTCCTGAAAGAAAATGAATGGTATGCAACTGTTGCGAGAAAATAAACCCACAAAAATTGCATCAATTGATATCGGAACAAATACAATTCTTCTTTTAATTGCCGAAATCAAAAATAATAAAATAATCCCCCTATACAATGCCCAGTTCATAGCACGATTAGGTAAAAATGTTGATGCAAGTGGCTTAATACAAAAAGAAGCCTTCGGAAAAGTTTTGAATGCAATATCTGAATTTAAAACGATCGCTGAAAAATTTAATGTTGATAAAATAATTGCCATCGGAACAAGTGCCTTAAGAGATGCAAAAAATAAAGATGAACTCATTGAATTCATAGTTAAAAAGACAGGAATTAAAATTAAAGTCATATCTGGTGAAGAAGAAGCAAGATTGACATATCTTGGAGCAGTAAGCGGACTTGATGAAAAAATTTTAAACTCAAAAATAACCGTCATTGATATCGGAGGAGGTAGCACGGAAATAATAAACGGTTATGGATTTGAGATAAAACAATTTAAATCTCTTAACATCGGGGCTGTGCGTATAACCGAAAAATTTCTTGAACATTCACCACCCCTTGAGAAGGAAATAAACAACGCAAAAAATTTCATAAACACAGAATTTAAAAAAATTGAAAGCGATTTTGACTTTGAAAACTCAACTCTCATTGGCGTCGCTGCAACGATCACAACGCTTGCAGCCTATGATTTAAAACTTGAAACATACAATGGAGAAAAAGTTAACATGCACGAAATGGCTTTTGAAACTATTGAAAAAGCCTATAAAACATTTAAAAAATTTAGCATTGATGAAATCAAAAAAATCCCACAAATTTCAAAAGGGAGGGAAGATGTCATTTTCGCCGGAGTTTTAATTCTGCGAGAATTTATGAAAAAGTTTAAATTTAGCAGAATTATCGCAAGCGATAGAGGAGTAAGATACGGCGTTATACTTGACCTTCTCTAAACAAACTATTTATAGCTTTTTCAATTTCTTCAACACGGTATGGTTTTTGAACATACCTTAAATTTTTCTCAACGGAGATTAAATCCATAATTTTCCTCTCCGAAGAAAATCCCGATGTAAGTATAACTTTCACGTCTTTATTCAACTCCTTAATCTCTTTGAAAACTTCAAATCCGTCCATAAATGGCATTGTAACATCAAGTATGACAAGGTCAATTTCATCTTTCTTTTCCCTGTAAATCTTCATCGCTTCAATCCCGTCTCCTGCTTGAAGTACCTCATGCCCAAGTTCGTTGAGAAACTCAGCAAGGCTCATTCTAATAAATTTTTCATCGTCAACTATCAGGATCTTTAACCTTGATTTTGCCATTTCTGTTTTTGGGATTTCCTTATCAATAGTTTTACTATTCAAAGCCGGTAGAAATATATCAAACTTTGAACCCTTTCCCGGGGTGCTTGATACAGTTATATATCCACCATGGCTTTTAATAACACCGTAAGCCATTGACAACCCAAGCCCACTTTTCCCCATTGCCCTTTTGGTTGTAAAAAATGGTTCAAAAATTTTGCTTTTAATCTCTTCAGTCATCCCAGTTCCTGTATCTTCTATTGAAACATGAACATATTCCCCAGCGACAAATTCGGGGTCACTTACACTTTTTTCATCAAACCATCCATAATCTGTTTTTATAATCAAACTCCCACCGTTTTCCATAGCTTCAATTCCATTTTGAATTATGTTATATAAAACTTGAATTATCTGTTCACGGTCACCCGAAATCTCTGGTATCGCAGGCTCAAACTCGGTTTTGATGGCAATTTTTTCAATTGGACTGAAACCTTGAAGTGTTTCAATTATAAGTTCGTTCAAATTCAAATTTGAAACTCTAAATTTCCCACCTCTTGCATATCCTATTAATTTTTTAACAAGTTCAGCACCTCTAACCGTTGCTCTTTCAATTATATCAGCCCAATGATATGTTTTATCCTCTTTGGGGAATTTCATCTTTATAAGTTGAGCTGAGCCAAGGATTCCAGCAAATATGTTGTTAAACTCATGCGCCATCCCCCCAGCTATTTGCGCAAGCCCACGAAGTTTATCTGCCTCATAAATCTTATCCTTCATCTTTAAATATTCAGTCAAATCAACTATAACCCCATCGTAATAATTCTCACCCGAGCTTCTCAGAGAAATTTTAACACTCAAAACATCACCAAACTTATTCTTCAACTGCGCATCAAATCCAGAAATATACCCGTGGGTTGAAATTTCCATTTTGAATTTTGAAGCAGTCTCATCAGAGACAAATAAATCATAAAGATTGATCTTATCTTCCAGCGCGAAACCGAAAATTTTAACAAAAGCAGGGTTAACCTCAATAAATTTACCCGCCTGATCAATTCTAAAAATTGCCTCGCTTGAATTCTCAAATATAGTTTTGTACTTGCTTTCCGATTCATAGATCTTCTGATACATATTTGCATTTTGAATTGCTATTGAAAGCATATCTGCAATTGTCTGGAGGACAAGGATATCAACATTATCAAAGGCATTTATCCCCTCGGATTCACAGTTTATAATGCCTACAACTTCATTGTTTACAATTAACGGAACTACAACTTCCGAAGATGTGGTTTTATAAAATTTCTTCGTTTCAGGTTCTAAGATGAGATCAGGAATATAAACTGAGTTTTTTTCTTTTACCGCTCTACCAATTATCCCCTCATTAATTGATTGAACATATTCATATGGCAGTGGTTCTTTTAATGAGCCATAAATGCTTCTCATCACGAGCAAATCCCCAACTCTCTCATAAATTTCAACTACCACTTCTTTTTTCCCAAGGACAGAGTAAATTATCTTGACAGCGTTTTCAAAAATTTTATCAATGTCCTTTGCAAGGACAAGATCACGCGTTAATTTATAAACCGATTCAAGCTTGAAGAGCAATTTTATATTTTCCATCGTTGAGTCAAACTTTTCAAGTATTACAGTTATGGTTTCGGATATAGTTCTGAAAACTCTAACATCTTCAGCTGTGAATGCGTTTACCTTTTCAGAACTTATATCAAGAACACCAACAACTTTACCTTTTTTTCTAACAGGTATAGCCATTTCAGATTGAATTGGGGCTTCATAAAGTGGGATGAACTGCGGACTTTTTGAGACATCGTTTATAACAACCATATCGCCAAGTAAAGCTGCGGAACCGGGAATTCCATAACCAACTTCAAGGGTGTAATTTTCATCCATATAATTTTCAAGATAACCTGAAATTGCCTCCAATCTTAATTTTTTTGATGAATCAACAACATAATAAAGAACATTCAAGAAGTTGAATTCATCTCTTATAAGCTCCACAACCTTTTTGAAAAATTCATCAGTGGATTTTATATCAAGCCCAAGCCGTGAAATTTCAGAAATTATTTTAAATTGCGATTTTTGCTTTTCAAGGCGTCTTTCTTTCTCATCAAGCAGTTTAACCATTTGATTGAAATTTTCGGCAAACTCATGAATTTCAGATGATTGAGGAACCTCAAGCTGAACATTGTAAACCCCGCGCGCTATATCCTGCATAAGCCCTGAAACCCTTGAAACTGGCTTTATAATTCTACGGTTGAAACTTGACACAATACCAATGAAGCTCAAAATTATGATAAAAGCAATGACACTGAATATAAGCAGATTTGTTTTTGTTATACGCTCTCTATATGGCACGACCTCTACCTTAAGCAGGATATTTGCAACATTCCCATTCTCACCTTTAACAGGTGAAAAAATCTCATAAAGTTTTTTATCAGGATTATACCTTAAAACATTTGGCTGGCGTAAAAGATTCAGGGAAATTTCATTTCTATCCCCCACATAAAACATAAGATTGCCAGCGCTATCAAATATCGCTATTAACTTCACATCTGGAAAATTTTTGTAACTACTGATAAATTTAAAAAGATTATCAACCTCACCCTTAACAAGGTGTGCTTCTATTTCATGTTTTAAATTTGAGAGAAGGACATCAACTTTGCTACGGGCATAGTTCTCAAAGTTATTTATAAGCACATGTTCATTAAAATAAATCAAACCTGCGGTAATCAGGATAAGAAAAAATGCCAATAAAGTTGCAAGCGCTTTTCCAGTCATAGTTGAAAAATTATTTAATAAAGCAAAAACTAAATAACTCCTTTCCCGCCCAACTCAGAAAAGTTCAAGAAAAAAAGACATGATTACACGCCTCTTGTTCAAATATAAAACATTAAAAGTAATTTATCAAGATAAACAAGAAAAACGGGGGCAGTTCAACCCCCCGATTTCTTCACTCTTTATAAGTATCAATTTGTGCTCTTTGCAATTTATCGCTGTAGTCAACATACACTGTCTTTATCTCGGTAAAGAAGTCAAACACCGTCCACCCACCCTCACGGTGCCCATTGCCGGTTTGCTTCACACCACCGAAAGGAAGATGAGTTTCAGCCCCAATTGTTGGAGCATTGATATATGTGATCCCAGCTTGAATATCTCTTATAGCCTTAAACGCCTTATTCACATCTCTCGTATAAATTGAGGAGGACAATCCATAGGTGCTATCATTTATAACCTCAATTGCTTCTTCAAACGATTTGACTTTTATCACAGAAAGCACCGGTCCAAAAATTTCTTCTTGTGCGATTCTCATCTTCGGATGAACATCAACGAAAATCGTCGGTGCATAAAACCAACCTTTATCATATTCCCCACCCGTTAATCTATGTCCACCTATTAATAGCTTAGCGCCTTCCTGTTTTCCAATCTCAACATATTGGTGAATTTTGTTAAGTTGGGCTTCATTTATAACTGGACCCATTTCTGTTGATTCATCAAGCCCGTTTCCAACTTTTAGCTTTTTAACTCTTTCAACAAGCATTTCAATGAACTGGTCATAAATCGCCTCGTGTAAAATTAACCTGCTTGTTGCAGTGCATCTTTGCCCCGCAGTTCCAAAAGCACCCCAAAGAACGCCATCAAGCGCAAGTTCAAGATTTGCATCTTCAAGAACTATTTGAGCATTTTTTCCGCCCATCTCAAGTGAAACGCGCTTTAACGTATCAGAAGATTCTTTTGAGATGATCTTTCCAACCGCTGTTGAACCTGTGAAACTTATCAAATCAACATCTGGATGTTTTACAATTGCCATTCCGACATCAGTTCCACCGCCATGGACAAGATTGACAACACCTTCGGGAATACCAGCCTCTTCAAGAATTTGAACAAGCGTCGTTGCTGTTTTTGGGGTATCAGAGGCAGGTTTAAATACAACAGTGTTTCCAGCAACGAGTGCAGGGAAAATTTTCCAAGTTGGAATTGCCATAGGAAAGTTCCACGGTGTTATAACTCCAGCAACCCCAACTGGAAGACGAATAGCCATAGCAAATTTATTTGGCAATTCAGATGTGGTTGTATAACTGAACAATCTTCTACCTTCACCAGCTGCGTAGTATCCCGTATCAATTCCCTCTTGAACATCACCGCGCGTTTCAAGCAAAATTTTGCCCATCTCTCGGGTCATCTCACGCGCAATTTCCTCTTTCCTTTGAACAAGAAGATCAGCAGCTTTTTTAATTATATCAGCTCTTTTGGGTGGCGGAACAAGCCGCCAAGATTGATATGCCTTTCTTGCTGCTTTCACAGCCTCCTCAACATCCTCAGGTCCTGATTTCGGGAACACACCAATTAAGTCATCCCAATTAGCAGGATTTCTGTTCTCAAATGTCTTTCCAGATTTTGCATCAACCCATTTACCATTGATGTAATTTTTGAAGACTTCCGACATGTCAGTTTCTCCTTTTTGTTTTACTTGTAAATTTCACCTCTATGTTAAATCAAGCGAATTGAGATAATTTCCATCTCCCATCAACCGAGTCTCTGTGATCTCCAATCTTACTAAACTTATCCTTCCATTCATCGGCAAAGATTTCTCACATAAAGATAGTTTCAGCATGTAAAGATTCTTCTAATTTCTTCTGGAATTCATTACGACTTAAAAACTTTTTCTTACATTTAAAGATTTTCCTTAACTTTTCAACAACTTCTGGTTTAAGTTCACCACTGTCAATCCGCAAAAAATACACAGGGAAATTTAACTTTGCTTTTCAATTCCGATTCTCTCAAAGATAAAGTCAATTTTCTCAAGGACACTTCCATAATCAAAGATTTTTTCAATTTCCATATCGCTCATATACATTGAAACATCGGGATCTCTCTTTAAAAGTTCAGCAAACCTTTCCCCTGTCTTCCAGCATTTCATTGCGTTCCTTTGAACAAGTTCATACGCTTTTTCCCGTGTTAACCCCTTTTCAATCAAAGCAAGCAAAACCTTTTGAGAAAAAATCAAACCATTTGTCAAACTCAAATTTTTCAACATTCTATCAGGGTAAATAAGAAGTTTGTCAATTATGTCAATCATCTCATTTAACATGAAATCAACAATTGTTGTGCTATCAGGAATAATTATTCTTTCAACCGAAGAATGAGATATATCTCTTTCATGCCAAAGTGTTATATTTTCAAGCGAAGCAAGAGCATTTGCTCTCACAACCCTCGCAAGCCCGGATATTCTCTCACATCTTACCGGATTTCGCTTATGTGGCATGGCGGATGAACCTTTCTGTCCCTCGGAAAAATACTCTTCCGCTTCAAGGACCTCGGTTCTTTGAAGATGTCTTATCTCAGTTGCAAATTTCTCAAGCGATGAAGCAATGATGGCAAGCGTCGTTAGATATTCAGCATGCCTGTCCCTTTGGATTATCTGCGTTGAAACTGGCTCAACCTTCAAACCAAGTTTTTCACAGACATATTTTTCAACAAAAGGGTTAACATTATCATAAGTTCCAACTGCGCCAGCAATTTTACCATAAGATATATTTTCAACTGCCCTTTTCATTCTATCAATGTTTCTCTTTGTCTCCTCAAACCAAAGCGCAAATTTAAAACCAAGAGTTATCGGCTCAGCGTGAACACCATGTGTTCGCCCAATCATTATAGTATATTTGTGCTTGATTGCCTTTTCTCTTAAAACCTGAGATAATTTCTCAAGGTCATCAAGTATAATTTCCCCGGCTTGTTTCATTTGAACTGCAAGACAAGTATCAAGAACATCTGAAGAGGTCATCCCATAATGTATATACTTTGAGACATCGCCAACACTTTCAGAAACACTTGTCAAAAAAGCAACAACATCATGCTTTACCTTTGCTTCAATTTCAAGAATTCTTTTAACATCAAATCTTGCTTTATTCTTTATCTCTTCAACCGCCGACTCTGGAACAAGCCCAAGTTTTGAATGCGCTTCAACAGCAAGTATCTCAATTTGAAGCCAGATGTTAAACTTGTTTTCATCCGACCATATCTTTTCCATTTCAGGTCTTGTATATCTCGGGATCATTATGCCTTTTCAAGTTTCATTTTAATTATAACCTCTTTCCCATCTCTTATCACTTTGAAACTTAAAACATCACCAACCTTCGCCATCTGAATTATCTCAATCAAGCTTTGTTCATCCTTTATCGGTTCACCATTAACTTCAATAATTAAATCACCCTCTTTAAGTCCAGCTTTTTGCGCCGGGCTTCCTGAAGCTACATCAGTAACTATAACTCCTTCTGTTTTTGAAAGATTAAAATACTTCGCTAAGTTCTCATCAAGGGTTTGAACTCTCATCCCAATTCTGAAATCACGCTCAATCTTCCCCTTCTTGATAAGTTCATCAATTATAACTTTAGCTCTGTTTATCGGGATTGCAAATCCAACCCCAACATTTCCCTGATTTGGGGTATAAATAACAGTGTTAATCCCTATCACCTCACCCAATGCATTCAAAAGCGGTCCACCGCTGTTCCCACTGTTAATTGCTGCATCGGTTTGAATCATATCTTTATAAATCCTTCCCCCAACCGAGTGAAGGTTCATTTTAACCGCACTTATCACTCCAACCGTAACGGTCGGCTTATTCCCAAGTTCAAATAAACCAAATGGATTCCCCATCGCAATTGCCCATTCACCAATTATAACATCATCAGAATTTCCAAATACAAGATATGGCAATTTCTCCTTTACATCAATTTTTAAAACAGCGATATCAGATACAGGGTCTTTACCCACAAGCCTTGCTTTATATTTTTCTCCAGTTGAAAGAGTTACAACAATTTCTCTTGCATTCCCGATTACATGTTCATTTGTAACTATATAACCATCGGGCGAGATTATAAACCCTGAACCAAGACTTCTAACAGGGACACGATATTTGAACCTATCACCAAAGAAGTATCTGAAAAATGGATCGTCCTCAAAAAATCTAAAGAAAGGATCGGTGTATTCCTCAATTGCGGTCACATTTATACCAACGACAGCAGGACTTGCCTTCGCAACTGCTTTTGTAATTGCATTATGCCTCGCATCATAAACATTCTGCGTAACATCATAATGTGAAACTTCAAGATGATTTGACTCACTATAAACTTTTCCTTCAACTGAATGAGAATTATTATGATTCACGCTTGCAGTGAGCGAGTTTATAGAATATCCAACGAGCATACCTATCAACAAAACAGATAAAAAGCCAAAAAAGAGAAAACCTTTCCTCGCACCTTTAAACATCGCTTTACCGAAATTTATTTTTTAAAATTTTTCTCTCTCTGAAAAGTTGAACAAGTGGCTTAAAATGTTTGATGAAAATTAACAGCGAAATTAAAATTACAAAAAGGATAAAATTCTCATTGCTCGTATTTATACGGCTAAACGAATTAAAAAATCTAACAACTGGAGCGATAACCAAAGGGGTAAAAATAGTTGCCCATATATTTCCAGCGTGAACATTTTGAATTTTTGCATAAGCGATTAACCACAGAATACACCAAATAAAAATCAATGAAGGATTCACAGCCATAAAAACACCAACCGAAGTAGCAAGCCCACGCCCACCATAGAAACTTATCCAAACAGAAAAATTATGACCAAGAACAGATGAAGCACCTGAAATTAAAACCACAATTGAATCATTCGCAAACAAATCCTGACAAATTTTAACAGCGAAAAAACCCTTTAAAACATCAACAACTAAAACCACAATCCCAATTAAGGCTGAACCTGTAACCTCATACGCATTCAAAGCCCCAACATTTCCACTTCCTGCCCTGCGGATGTCAATCCTCTTAAATAACTTAACAAGTATAAAAGCAGTCGGGATTGACCCAAACAAATAGCCAAGCAAAAACGCAGTGAAGTATTTCAACATGATTAACTATTACAAATTTTACCTGCGTGAAATTACTATCTTCATTCAAAAGTTAATAAAACAAAAAAAGATAAACAAGATCACTTGATAAGCAAAATTTTTCTAACCCCCTTAAACTCCCTACCCCCATCAAGCGAAGTTGCAAACATAGTGATGAAATATACCCCTGAGCTCATCTGTATCCCAAAATCGTCTCTCCCATCCCAGCTGACAACTTTATGCCCTGGATCAACATTCCCATCAATCAAAGTTCTAACCCTTCTACCTAACACATCCCATATAATCAACCTTACGCTTGAATATTCAGGGAGATCAAACTTAACAACTGTCTCAGAATTAAATGGGTTTGGATAATTCGGATACAACTTATACTCAGATGGCAACTCATTCAAATTCGCGTTTGAAACCTCAAACATTGCGATCTTGCTTACATTACCAACGCTTGAAATTATAACTGGCTCTGCTTCAATTAATTGCTCTATTGTTAATCCTGGAATAAGAATTGTTAAAAGCACACTTTCGCCAGCTTTAAAATACTTTCCACCATCGGCGTAGATGAGAATAACCAGCTTATTAGATTGGTTTATTGTCCAAACAAAATTTAAGCCAACCGCATCGGGCATTTTCCAGATATCATCTATTCTCTGCAAAATAGAAGTTTTAAGCTCAATTTGAATTCCCCGCAATCTTTCTTCATTATTAATAACCTTAATTCTCATCTTGGCTGACTTGTCCCCTGGCTCAAAAATTTCAAATTTGACAAACACATTTGCCTGAGATTCACCTTTTCTCAAAATCATCAATTTTTCCCTGCCATGTTCTTCATCTATTTTAAAAGCTGGTTTGCCAACAATTGCGCTTATAACTCCCGGATAAGATGGCCATGCTCCACTGGTAACGGCATCCACCACCACTGCAAGATCCATTTGTGTAATTATATCATCCCCCTCGCCATTCGTTGGATCTCCATCTCCACCGCTTCCATAAACATCAGCACTTCTCCTATCTGCTTTATCTGGATTTGAACCATCATAATCATTTGGATTGGGTCCACCACCATAAAAATTCCTTGACCCCGTTACTGGATCATTTACTGGAACAGCAAGATAATTTTCTATTACAATGTCGGCAATAGATGTAATATCTGAAATATCAATATTCCCATCCCAGTTTATATCACCGTATTTTCTGCTTTGTGTGTAGCCAGACGGTATGAAATAAGGAACGCTGATCGGGAATTGTGTAAATGAAATAACTTCAAGCGTGGTGTATCCATCTGTAATTCCAAAAAATGAAGAAGTATGCGGCGGATTAACAAGACGAATCTCTGCCGGTGAAACATTTGCTAAATTTATGTAATAAGTTCCATCAACCAATGGGGCATCAAAGTTTAAAATCGCAACAAGATATGAGCCCTCGTAATCCCCATTATCAATAAGAAGTGATGAAAAAGTATTCCCAACTATTGTGACCCTCACACCATTTGGAATATTTACCTTATTCATTGTGAAACTTCCAGAAATTGATGGATGTAAAAAAACATTTGACGAATTGACACTGATACTTGAACTTGTAATTTCAAATGTAAAGCTATACACACCTTGCTCTGGTGGCGTCCTATCAAGCCATCTAAGGAGGACATAAACACTGTTTCCCGTTGAACCCGTCACAACAGAAATTGAACTTACTGCAAATCCAACCACAAGCTGTTGCTCCATAATATCAGGTATTGTCAAACTCGCAAGGGATTGATTGGGAAAATTCATAATCTGAGTAAATTGTCCACCTACATAAACACGCCCGGATTCAATTGACAAAAGCAAAGTATATACAATATTATTTGCATTCGGATTCCATGGGGTCGCGGTTCCAGTATTTTTATCAATTCCAGCAAGGCGATTTCTTGTAGAACCACCGATAGTTGTAAACGCTCCTCCGCAATAGACCGTTGTACCTGTAATTGCAAGAGAATATACTGTATTATTTGCATTTGGATTCCAGGACAGTAACGCACCCGTGTTCGCATCTATGCTTGCAATATAATTTCTCGCTGTTCCGTTAATTGTTGTAAATTGACCCCCTACATAAACCACTGAACCCTGCACTAAAATTGACCATACAGCATTATTTGCGCTCGGTGCCCAACTCAATAATTCACCTGTTGTAATATCAAATTTCGCAAGACGGTTCCTTGTAAGTCCATCAATCGTGGTAAATGCACCACCCACATAAAGGTGATTTCCATATACGAACAATGAATAAACTATGCCATCTGCAGATGGATTCCATGAGGTTAACTGCCCCGTAGCAATGCTAAATGAAGCAAGACGATTTCTCGTCCGATTAACCCCCTGAGTTATGATTGTAAATGCACCCCCTACATAGAGAATTGAACCAGAAGAAGCAAAACATCTCACATCACCACTTGCAGATGGATTCCATGAGGTTAAACTTCCGTCATTCAAATTAAACGAAGCTAATCTCGTTCTCGCTTGACCTGCCACATTTGTAAATTGTCCACCTATGAAAAGATAACCTCCGGCAATATGCATGGCTAAAACTGTGTTATTCGTCCCCGGATTCCAACTCGTTAAATTTCCGGTTGATAAATCAATGCTTGCTAAATTACTTCTTGCCCTGGAATTGATGCCACCGAAATTTCCCCCGATATAAATTCTATCATTATAACCTCCCAATGTAAAAACAGTGTTGTTAAACGCTGACGGATCCCATGAGGTTAAAACTGCAACTGAAGTTGAAAAATCAAATTTTGCAATTCTATTTCTCACCTGCCCTGATATTTGCGTAAAAGCACCACCGACATAAAGTTCCATGCCCATAACATAAACTGAATATACAGTATTGTTTGCGTTTGGATTCCATGGTTCTAATGGAATACCTGGCGTAGACAAATTAAAAGCGCACAAACGATTTCTCGCGATTCCTCCAATAGTTGTAAAAGCTCCCCCAACAAATAAAAAATCGCCATATGAAATACCGATAGCAAGTGAATAAACAGTGTTATTCGCTCCACCTGCCGGATACCATGTAACCGCACCTGTTGATATGCTAACCCCAGCAATACGATTCCTAACAATCCCAGCTATATTTGTAAACGTTCCACCGATAAATAAAGTACCAGTTGACGGATATATAGCCATTGTCATCACTGCTCCGTTTCCAACATTTGGGTTCCATGTAGTTGGATTCCCAGTTGTTACATCAAGTGCAGCAAGCCGATTTCTTGTCACTCCCCCAATTGATGTAAAAGTGCCACCAACATAAACAACCCCTCCATAAGGTAAGATGGAATATACACTAGAATTAGCATTTGGGTTCCATAAGTCAACGCTTCCATTTGCCAAATTAATTCTTGCAATTCTATTCCTTGCAACCCCGTTTATATTCGTAAAATCCCCACCAACATAAAGATAATTCCCATCTACAGCAAGCGCTCTTACAATATTATTAGCTCCGTTAGGAAGGAAAGATAGATCAACTGAGCCATCAGGCAAAATATGAACAATATTTGTTCTTGCTACATTTCCAACTTGCGTAAAATTTCCTCCTATATACCATCCCCCGTTTCCATCGCTTATAACTGCGTATACTATTCCGGGATTTACGCCATTATAAACTCTGGGAAAATTAAGATATGCATCACCTGTAAACCTATCAACAATCGCTTCGCCCACTATTGGTCTGTAAACTTGAGTAAAAATTCCCCCAAAATACAATATATTCCCATCTTTTGCAGTAGCCCAAACAGTTCCATTAGTTACCCAGAAGTTCTCCTCTATAGTCTGCGCATCTAACTTAACAGAGAAAACAAAAAGCAGGATAAAAAATTTTAATCGCCTCATCTTTACAACACTTAATTCTTTGAATTTAACATATCAAAAACCTTATCTAAATTCAACTAAATGGTTTTATACTCTCATTGCTCATCGCAAAGGACACAAACACCTGTGTCAATTTCAATTATCAATATTTTCTTAACGCTTCTCTCTTTGCTGTGACAACATCTTAATCGTCTTAACCGCCTCATTACCTTCATCCCAAAAAATTATTAAAATTTTTCCCTTTGTCTTTAAATTACACAGGAAACTTCACATCGCCAAATTTCTCAACGCAATCATCCTACTACTTCACTGGTTCTGCGACCTTCTCCCTTTCCAATTCATGGCGAAGTTTGAAAAAGTATTTAAATGTCAAAAGTACAACTCCGATAGCTAAAAATAGCAAAAGAATATCGGTTATGGTTAATGTTAAGTTCTTTGATTCAATATATCTTTTCAGGAGGATAGAAAGCGAAGCTATTGTCGTCAAAATCATAAATCCAGCGGGAATAGCAGCAAAATATGCTTTAACAGACCTTTGAGCAAACCATGCAGTTACAGCAACCAGTGTGAGAGCTGCTAAAAGTTGGTTTGCCGAACCAAATATGGGCCAAATTTTCTGATAACCGTTAGTAAAAGCAAGCAACGCCGTGAGCGCTATACCTAAAATTGAATTGAAAACCCTTGAATTTAAAATTGCTGGTTTTTTAACAAATAAAACATTCCATAACTCCTCAAAGAAATATCTCATTAATCTAAAGAGGGTGTCAATTGTTGTTACCAAAAATCCCTCAAGCATTAAAATTCCAAATATAGTTCCATACGAGATAGGTATTCCAAGTCCTGTGTTAAGTGTTTTACCAACGCTTACAGCGAAAGCAAGCGGTGCATTCCCCTGTCTCAGGTGACCTCCCTGCATTGGCCACACAATCTCCTTATAATGCTCAAAATCAACCGCACCAAGTATCGCAAGTGCAACTGAAAGCCCAAGCAATGACTCAAGAAGCATCGCACCGTACCCAATAAGATGAGCGTGCTTTTCATTAGCAAGCTGTTTTGATGTTGTTCCAGTTGCAATCAAAGCATGAGCCCCTGAAACAGCCCCACACGCTATGGTCACAAATAAAAATGGCCATACCGTCCCGAGAGCTTCTATTGATTCGGAATTTATGTTAAAAGCTGGCATTTGAATTTTAACACCAGCAAAACCGCTCCCGATAATCCCCAAAACTAAACTGAAAAGACCAATGTATAGAAAATGAACATTTATAAAATCCCGAGGCTGTAAAATTATCCAAACAGGTATCCAAGAAGCAACAAAAGAATAAATCAAAATTACCACCATCCATAATTTAGGATCAAGCGTAACGGGATATCTAAAACCAATGATGACCGAAAATAAAGCTATAACTAAAGCGATGATGCTTGCAATATATGTTTTTATGTGTTTTTTGTATAGCAAATAACCGATAAACGGAGCAAAGACCGTGATAATTATAACAGAGGTTGAGGCTATACCCCCTATCTTACCATAGACCTCACCATTTATAATCTCCGTTTTCAAAAGCGTTTGATCAGGAGGAAGCCCAAGCTTTGAAATTGGATAATAAGAGGTTAAAGCTATCGCCGTAAGTTGAAGGAAAGCAGCATTTACAAGCATAATAAGCAAAATTGCGAATGAAAGAAAAAAAGCAAAACCAGTATTCCCAAGCGTTTTCCTTGCTATGTGAGCAATTGAACGACCATTTTCCCTTACACTTACAAATAATGCCGAAAAATCATGAACCGCTCCAATGAAAATCACCCCAAGCAAAAGCCATAACCACACGGGAACAAAGCCATAAATCAAAGCAAGCGTTGGACCAACAATTGGTCCTGCTGCTGCAATTGAAGCATAATGATGCCCAAGAAGAACAAGAGGTTTGGTCGGCACATAATCAACCCCATCATTTATCCGAACCGCTGGTGTCGGAATTTCTGGATTCACACCCACTTTGTGAGCTACATATTTACCCCAGGTGAGAAAACCAAGCAATAAACCTATAACTGATAAAAACATCGCAAGGGCAAGATTCACTTTGCACCTCCACTTTTTTATTGAAATGCATTTTCAATATGATTTATTTGAGGCTTCCTATTTTTAAACATTATTCCAATAAAATCAAATCTACATTCAGAAAAATTTACATCGTGCGTTTCAAGAAAAGCGGATGCAATCTTTTTCAACTGTTTTCTTTTCTTAAGCGTAACAGAATCCTCTGGCATACCAAATTTATCTGAAAATTTTGTCCTAACTTCAACGAATACAAGAACTTCACCGTCCATCGCAATTATATCAATTTCACCATGCCCATATCTGAAATTCCTTTCCAAAATCTTATATCCTTTACCAGATAAAAACTTAACAGCAATCTCTTCGCCAAGTTTCCCTATATCATTTCTCCTCATCAAACAATCTTGATTGTTTTAACGCTTTTAAAAATTTTTGAATTGGCTTATAAGTTTTCCTGTGAATCTCTGTAACGCCAAATCTTTTTATCGCTGAAAGATGTTCCTCAGTAGGATAACCCTTATGCTTTGAGAAATTATAACCAGGGTAAATTTCATCGTAATGTTCCATGAAATTATCTCTCAAAACCTTCGCAATAATTGAGGCAGACGCAATTGAGATTGACTTCCTGTCACCTTTTATTATGTTTTTAATCACAACTTTTCTGCCATCATGGTTTAACATCCAGAAATTAACATCAAAAAAATTCCCATCAACAAGAACGACATCTGGTTTTACCTCAAGTTCAAGCAATGCTCTAATCATCGCAAGTTTCGTTGCCCCTCTTACATTAAATTTATCTATCTCATCGTTTGAGGCAACTCCAATTCCTATATCAATCGCATTCTCCGAGATCACCCCATAAAGTTCCCTCCTCAATTTTGGAGAAACTTTTTTTGAATCGTAAATCAACGAATTAAAATAACCTTTCGGTAGGATGACAGCACATGCAACCACAGGTCCAGCAAGAGGTCCACATCCCGCTTCATCAACCCCTGCTATAATTGAATAACCCTGCTCATAGAATTCATTCTCTATTCGCATCATTTCACCCTCAGATGTCTTCACCATCTCAAACTTCCAAAATAAATTGCGGATAAACCAATTAACATTTCAAATTTAAGAATATTGCTCAATCTGTTCAAATTATACTTGCTACTATCCCTTATCAAGGAAAATATGACGAAAACCAAACCTGCATCAACAAGCAAAACAATGAGAGCATAAAAATGGTTATAAATTCCGGCAAGATAAGGAACTATAGTTACAAAGATCAAAACAACAAAAATGAAAACCGAAACCCAAACCGCCCACTTAACCCCATAAACTATCGGAAATGTCCTTACCCCTGCCTTTAAATCTCCTTCAATATCCTCAATATCTTTAAGAACCTCGCGCCCAAAATTTATCATAAAAGCAAAAATAAATGGGAACAAAGGCTCTTTAAAATTCCCGACCACGCTTCCTGCAAAGACAAATGCAAGTCCAGTCAAGAAGGCAACTGTAAAATTTCCAAGGAGTGGAATTCTCTTAAGTTTATAACTATAAAGAAAAATCACAAAAGCAGAGCAAATTGCAATTATAAACGCTATTTTATTTAAAAACGACGCAACAAATAAACCAAAGATCGTCAAAATAAAATAAACAAACAAAGCAAATTCCCTGCTTATCAATCCAGACGGAATTGGTCTACGTGGTTTATTTATTCTATCAATCTCAACATCAAAAAAATCATTTATCACATTCCCCCCAGCATCAATCAAAGCCCCAGCAATCCCTGCAACTAAAGCAAGTTTGAACAATTCAAAAGTTTCGCTCCCAAAAATCCAAACACTGACAAATATAGTTAAACCAGTGATCAAAACATTTGAAGGTCTTACTATCTTGACTATTCCCATAATTTTTTTAAAACTCACTTTCAATCCCAACATGTATTTTCCCTGTTTTAAAAGAGTCACCCCTTCCCAGAGCATAAATCAAATTCAACTTTCCAATCCCGGTTTTTAACTTTATCCCTATGCCATAGCCATATCTTATCGCTTCAAATGAATTCGCTATCCTTGGCAAAATTACAGGGTGATAAATATATCCCACATCAAAAAATAAAAATATGTTAAACTCTTGATTTACCATAAACCTGTTTTCAAGGTTTAACCATATCGCTCGTGTTGCGAGAAATTCCCTTTCCCTATATCCACGCAATGTCCTCATCCCACCAAACCTGAAAGCGTCACTTTCATCAATCCCATCACCATACACCACCACAGCGTTAAACCTCGGAACGAGAACACTTTTTAAAATTTTTTCAAAATTAAGATAAAAATCAAGCGAAAGGTGAAATTTGTTTATGTTAATTTTACGCCTTGTTTCAGATGTTAACATTTTTTCAGGTCCAATGATCCTCTTCCTACCAACCTCATAAAAACTTGAAAAATAAATCCCCGAAGCCCGAAAATCTAAATTCTCCCTTGAATCGTATGAAACCCCAAACCCCGCATTTAAACTCGTGCTTTCAAAAATTTGATAACCTATGAACTCAGTCGCAGTTGGGATCACCGTCCTTTGAGAGATATAAAACGACGCCTTTAAAATTTCTGAAACCTTCTCCGAGCTTGTCAGTTCAAACGAAAGATTCAATTTTGGTTCTCTAACGACATAAGTTGAATCCTGCTTTCGCTGATGAAAAGAAACCTCCGCACTTAACGGAAAACTTAATACATACGGTTCAAAATAATTAAGTTCAAATTCCTGCGTTTCCCGTGTTTCAGCATTCCACCTTGCCCCAAACCTTCTCCCTGTGCCAAATAAATTTTTCAAAACTATATTTATATATCCCGTGAAATATCCACCCGATGTTTCAGTCCTCGGAACATAGCCAATTACACCATCAAAAAAATTCGGTCTTACTTCTCTAACCTTTATCAAAACCCCACTTATCGTGTCGGAGAAAAAAATTTCAGGTTCCTCAACCACCTCAAATAACCCAAGCTTCACAAGTCTATTTCTTATCTGGTTGAATTTCCTCTCACGATAAATTTCCCCCTTTTTAATCCTCATTTCTCGCAAAATTAGAGATTCTTTGGTCAATTTATTACCCTCAATTTTTACCTGCTCAATTTTTATCAAGCTACCTTCGTTTATTTTAAGATTTAAGTTTACAAATCCATTTTCATCAAAATTCAAACCTGCAACCTCAACCCTCGCAAGTGGATATCCAATGTTTGAATATGTGTCAAGAATTCTCCTGATTTTGTCTTTTAAAATCCCCGGCAAAAATATGTCCCCTTTTTTAAAACCAGAAATTGCAATTATATCCTCAACCGATAAAGCTTCATTTCCAGAGATTTCCACTTCCCCCAATTTCGCTTGCTTTCCCTCGCTAATATAAATTTTTAACTTGCCATCTACTTTGATTGACTCAACCTTTGCAAAATAAAATCCGTTTTCAATATATAAATTTAAAATTTTGCCTTTCAATGTTTCTATCTCTTCCCCTGAAACTCCACCCCCTCCGATGATCTCATAAACTTGTTTCTCTATTTCCCTTAAAGGCAAATATCTGTTGCCGTAAATTTCAACTTTCAACGGCTGCGATAGAAGAAATTCTGAAAAGAGAAAAATTGTGAGAACTTTAAACAGTATTTTGCGGATCAACATCAATTATTAATTTAACACCCTTTGAATTTAATTTCACTTCAAATTTCTCCTTCAACTGCCATATTATCCCAGCGATCTCACCACCAGTCTTATCAACATTTTTGGGAATTTTCATTATTATGTGATACCTGTAATTTTGATTTATCTTCGGTATCGCAGCTGGAGCTGGACCAAGAATTTGAACTGGTAAGTGGACCTTTGATCTTAATTCCTTTGCAAATTCATCCGAGGCGAGCTCAACATTTTTTTCGTTTCTCCCCTTAAATTCAATTAATATAAGCCGTGTAAATGGAGGATAGTTAAGTTCCTTTCTTATTTTTAATTCTCGTTCGTAAAATTCAAGCGTTTTATGCTCAACCACGTAATTAAAGATATAATGATCTGGTTGAAATGTTTGAATTATAACCTCACCCTCCTTTTCACTTCTGCCAGCTCTTCCAGCGACCTGTGTGAGAAGTTGAAATGTCCTTTCGCTTGACCTGAAATCTGGGATGAGCATCGGTATATCCGCAGAGATAACCCCAACAAGCGTTACCCTTGAAAAATCAAGACCTTTTGCAACCATTTGAGTCCCCAACAAAATATCGGCTTCACCATTTGCAAACCTTTGCATAATTTTATCATATGATTTCTTACCCATCGTCGTGTCAAGATCCATCCGTATAATCTTCGCACTTGAAAAAATCTGTGCCAGCTCATCCTCAACTCTTTGAGTTCCAACCCCTTTTAATTTAAGCTTAATTCCTCCACATCTGCGACATTTTTCAGGGACGCTTTTAACAAACCCACAATAATGGCATCTCAAGTGGTTGCCTGCTTTATGAAAGATCAAAGTGACGCTACAATTATCACACATCTCAACATAACCACAATCCTGACACTCAATATAAGTTGAATATCCACGCCTGTTCTGGAAAATTATAATCCCTTCCCCTCGTGAAATTCTCTCATCAATTTTCTGGGTCAAAAGAGTTGAAATTGATGTTTTATTTGCGTGTTCTTTTCTCTCTTTTATCATATCAACAACCTCAATTTTCGGCAACTTTGCGTTATCAACTCGTTCAGGTAAAACAAGAAGGTGATATTTCCCCAACTTTGCGTTGTAGTATGACTCAAGCGATGGCGTAGCAGACCCAAGTATAACCACAGCGTTATTTATCCTTCCCCTCATTATGGCAACATCCCTTGCGTTATATCTCGGGGGCAAATCAAACTGTTTGTATGAACTTTCCTGCTCCTCATCAACAACTATCAATCCAATTTTATCAAGTGGTGCAAAAATTGCAGACCTTGGACCAATCACAATTTTATAAACCCCATTTTTTATCATCCTCCATGAATCATATCTTTCCCCAATTGACATTCTGCTGTGAAGAACTCCGACGATATCACCAAAGCTTTTCTTAAAGCGATTTACAATCTGAGGGGTAAGCGAAATCTCGGGAACGAGAACAATCGCTGTTTTACCAAGTTTTATTATCTCCTTTATCGCTTCAATGTAAATTTGCGTTTTTCCACTGCCAGTTACACCATAAAGCAAAAATGTTTTAAAACTTTCCGAATCAATTGCCTTTTTTATCTCAATAAGCGCTTTCTTTTGATATTCGTTTAACTCAAACTTTTTATCGGGCTCATCAAATTCATATTCAAATTTTCTAATTGCTTCCTTTTTATAAATCTCAATTAGCCCTCTTTCAGCAAGTTTTTTTACCGTTTGCATACTTGCCCCCGTTACCCTTAATAGATCAGAGAGTAAAACTTCGCTCTCACCTTTTTTCAACCGGGCAAGCAAAAACAATAAAATCTCTACTTGCTTTGGTGATGTCTTTTCAAGCTCCTCAATTACCTGTGTTAATTTCTTTGAGTTATCAGCATAGCTTTTTGATATTGAAACAAATTTCTCAAACTTTATTTTCGCCTTTTGTTCTGGGAGATACCTTTCAATTTCAATATAACCCAGAGATTCAAGTGAGTGAAGAATTGAATAAATGTTTTTAAAATGAAACTTGTTCTTTAAAGTCTTTATGGCAACTGGTGAATTTTGACTTATAAGAAATTTTAAAACCTCCGCTTTCTTTGGCGAGCTCTTCTCCATGTTTGACAAAACCTCTGGCTCAAGTTGACGACGAAGTCTCACAATACTCCTGCTCTCAAGAACGGTTCCTGCAGGAAGGGCTGTCTTCAAAACTTCACCCCAACTTGCAAGATAATAATCTGCAACCCATTTCGTAAGCTTTAACATTTCCTCGGAAAAAGCTGGAACCTGATCAAGCACATCTTTTATCTCCTTTAACCTATGCCACCCACTTTGAGTTGAAACCTCAACTATGATCCCCGTCAGCTCCTGCTCCCCAAATGGAACTATAACTCTTTTCCCAACGGCGACATCATCCCTTAATTCATCGGGAACAATGTAAGTGAAAAGCTTATTCACAGGAACTGGAAGTGCCACATTGACATAAAGGTTCTTCATAAACCTCTTGCAAGAAATTTTTTGAGATTAGCTTACTGATTTACCAACGATTCAAGAATTTTATAAACCTGAATCAATGGAAGATTTCTCTCTTCAGCTATTCTTTTACATTCTTCAAATTCTGGAATGAGTCGCTCAACATTATCAATTGAAACAAGTTTAAATTTCACTCTCCCAAATGGGGTTTCAATTTCTCTTTGTTCCCTTGGCAACTTCCTTCTTTTGATCTCAATTACTCTAACACCAAGCGTTGTCGTCTGCGTAAAGATAATTTTTAACACATTATCAAGTTTTGACTCTGAAACAAGAACTGAAAGCAAGATCCCAGGACGACCTTTCTTCATAATTATCGGGACAAGGTAAGCATCATTTGCCCCAGAGGACAAGAGCTTCTCAATAACATAAGGGTAAACCTCTGGGTTCATATCATCTATGTTTGTTTCTATTAAAAGAAGTTTTTCTTCCCCGTATTTTAACGGGATTTCGCCGATGATAATTCTCAAAAGATTTGGACGGTCTGGGATTTCAAATTGCCCCGCGCCATATCCAATTGCGCTTATTTTTATCGTTTCTTTTTCAAGCCCATATTCAGCAAGCGTTGCAACTATGGCAGAACCCGTTGGAGTCGTCAACTCAAAAGAAACATCTGTTAAAATAACTGGAAAATTCTTTAAGATTTCAACCGTTGCTGGAGATGGAACTGGCATTTTCCCATGTTGCGTTTGAACGAAACCGCCCGAACCAAGCGGAATTTTTGAAACAAAAATCTTTTCTATCCCAAACTTTTCAATGCAAATCGCAGTCCCAACTATATCAACTATTGAATCAACCGCTCCAACTTCATGAAAATGAACATCATCAATTGCAACATTATGAATTTTCGCCTCAGCTTGAGCAAGAGTTGTGAAAATTTTTTGAGACGTTTTCTTGACGAAATCAGATAAATTGCTCTTGTCAATTATCTCAAAGATTTCCGAAAGATTCCGATGAGCCTCTCTATCTTCTTTTATGACTACATCAAATTTCGTCGCATTTATCCCATGCCTTGTGATTTTTTTTATCTTGACATCAAAATTTTTTAAGTTCAACTTTTGAATTTCGTTTTTAAATTCCTCAAAATCAATCCCCGCATCAATGAAAGCACCTATGGTCATATCACCACTTATCCCTGAAAACGCATCAAAGTAAGCAATTTTCATCTTCGTGAGATCAATTAATTTTTGATAAAATTTAATTTCTCAAAATGATATAAGCAAGGCAGGAGATTTAGTTAAGTCGTTAACGCAAAAAATTATGACTATAATTTCTCGGGAAGGTAAATCACAAATTCCGTCCCTTTTCCAAGTTGGCTTGAAACTTTAATTTGACCCGAGAGGATTTCAATTATGGCTTTTGTGAGAGAAAGACCAAGACCTGTTCCAGATGGATTTATTTCAAAAGCGTTTTTACCCCGATAAAACCTGTCAAAAATATAAGGTAACTCATCCTCGCTAATTCCAATCCCCGTATCTGATACGGTAATTTTCACCTTGTCATCTATCCTTTCGCAGGTTACTTCAACTTTACCACCAGAGCCAGTATATTCAATTGCATTGTCAATTATGTTTCGCAAAGCTTCAAAAAGAAGTTTCTCATCCGTATTTATAACGACATCGGAATTACAATAAAATTTCAATTTCACATTTTTCTGCTTTGCTTTCAAATTGAATGTTAAAATCAATTCACGAATTAAATCGTTTAAATAAACCTTTTGCGTATTCGCTCTTACAATTCCAGCATCAGCTTTAGCAAGATAAAGCATTGATTTTATTATTGAAATCGTTCTGTCCGTTTGTTTCTGAATTAAATTTAAAGTGTTAATATACTCGCTTAAGCGTCTTTTCTTCATCAATGTTATTTCAACCTCGTCTTTTATAACAGAGAGCGGTGTTAAAAGCTCGTGGGCGACATCGGATGTGAATTGAGATATTTGCCTGAATGATTTTTCCAATCTCTCAAGTAATCTGTTGATCGCATTCACAAGCTTTATAATTTCATCTGGATATTTTCCATCTTTCAACTCAATTCTTTCAGTTAAATTTTCAGCCGTTATCTTATCAGCTTTTTCTATCACCTGTTCAAGCGGACTTATTAACTTTGAAACAATCAAATTCCCACCATACGATGCAATGATAAATGCAAGCACAACAGCAAGGATAAGCGAAGTTCTTAAAAGTCCCATCGCCGTCTGCACAGTTCCCTCAAACTTTGATGTCTCCACAACCCCCCGAAATTTGCCCTCCGAATAAATAGGATGATAAAAAATTCGTAATCTTTCCCCATTTATTGTAATTTCATCCGCACGACCAAGCTTTTCTTTGCTCGGCTTGGGTATTTGAAAATTCCATTTCTTCAAATTTTCAGATACAGCAACAACATTTAAATTTTCATCCAACACCCTGAAAAAGACCGATGCCTCATTCAAGTGAAAATGTTCCGCCTCATAAAACTCAGTTGAATCAACAAATATAAAACTTCCACCATCAAACTTTATCTTACCTGTAAGTTCCTCCGCTTCCTTCATCAGCAAGATGTCAAGTTCTTTATGAAGTGACCTGTCAAGATATATATAAATTCCAATCTCAGATATCAAAACCGCAAGGACAAAAACAAGAAGATACCACAAGTTAAGCCTAAATTTTAACGATTTGTAGTTCATTTCAATTTAAAATTTTATTCCACCTTTAAAACATAGCCAACGCCACGAACAGTATGAATCAGTTTTTTATCAAATCCCTTGTCAATTTTATTTCGCAAGTAATTGATATAAACATCAATATAGTTCGTCCCGGTGTCAAAATTTATCCCCCAGACATTTTCAGCTATCTCCATACGTGTCAGCACCTTGTTTTGATTTATCGCAAGATAATAAAGTAGATCATATTCCTTTGGAGAAAGATAAATTTTCTTGCCTCCTCTCATTACGGTTCTGCTTATGGGATTGATGACAAGGTCGGCAATTTGAATTGATGATGACGCTGTTTTCGCACGCCTCGTCAAAGCCCTTATCCTCGCAAGGAGCTCCGAAAATGAAAATGGTTTTGTGAGATAATCATCAGCCCCGGCATCCAAACATTTAACTTTCATATCAACCGCATCAACAACGGTAAGCATCAAAATCGGAGTTGAGATCTTATTTCTTCTTATTTCCCTGCAAACTTCAAGCCCGTCCTTTTTTGGCAATTTGAAATCAAGAATTACACAATCATATTCGCCAGAAACTGCCATAAAAACGCCAGATTCGCCATCATATGCCACATCAACATTATAACCTGCCTCTTTAAGCCCCTTTTTTAGCGTTCTGGTCAAATCTTTCTCGTCTTCAATCAAAAGCAATTTCATAGCAACTTTAAATTTTATTTGTTTATCGTGTAACCATAACAAAGTTAATTCCGTCAAAATTTACAAGCAAGTTTTCTGCGCTTAATTAATAAACTCTAATCTCGTTTTAATGTTTTTCTAATGCTTTATATCTTAAATTACAAACTAAAAAAGGTTAAAACTATGCCACTTCATCCAATGCTTGTTCATTTCCCGATCGCCCTCCTAACAAGCTATGTCCTCTTTGAAATACTCTGGATGATTTTCCAAAAGGATTGGATTAAAAATTCGTCGGTTCTTCTCCTTTTGTTAGGTTTGATTTTTGTTGTTCCATCAATTTTATCTGGTGAGGCATCTGCCGAAAACTTTGAAAAAGTCTCACATCTTGAAGAATTAATTGAATCCCATGAAACATTCGCAAAACTTACCGGGATTACTTTCTTTATCGCATTTATTTTGAAAGTGATTCTGATGCGAACCGGAAAGTTTAACTTCAAAACGAATCTCATAGTCTTTGTAATCTCGCTTGTTGGCATGTTCTTTTTAGTTCAAACAGGATTAAGAGGTGGAGAACTTGTTTATAAACACGGCGTTGGCATTCTTTATTAAACTCTAAAAACAAACAAAAATTTAAAACTATGAACAAAATTATTTTTGTCGTCCTTCTCACAACTGGATTGATCTTTGCACAACAGGACACCACAGAACAGGCAATTGATTTTGAAGCGATAAAAACAATGAATGGGAAACAAATTTACGAAGTATTTTGTGCAAAATGCCATGGTATAGATGGGAAGGGGAACATACCTGAAGAAGTAAAAGAAAGTTGGGATGTCCCACCGCCAGATTTCACAGACGGATATTTCAACTCAAGAGAAGCAAGAAAAGACTGGTATGCGGTGATAAAATATGGAGGGAATGCCCGTGGTCTATCTCAAACAATGCCAGCTTTTGGAGAAATATTCAGTGAACAACAAATTTACGAGATAATTGAACACATAAAATCCTTTGTTAACCAGAGAAAATATCCCCAAGGCGAACTTAACTTTATTCGTGCACACTATGCGACAAAAGCTTACCCCGAACAAGAATTTCTATTAATCCCAACCTTTACCAGAGAAACATCTGGTGCAAGTAATTCAAAAATTATTCTATACTATGCGAACAGATTTGGTTCAAGATTTCAATACGAAGTCAAACTTCCACTACAAAATCTGAAATCAACGGTTAATAACACGACAGGTATTGGAGATCTTGAACTTGGCTTGAAGTATGCGTTTTATGACAATTATAAGAGCATGCTTATTTTAACAACTGGTTTTGAACTTTCTCTTCCAACCGGGAGCGAAACGAAAGGATTTGGCAAAGGAACAGTTTTTCTTATACCTTATTTTGCAGGTGCAAAGGGAATCGGTGAAAAAATTGAACTTCAAGGAAGCATAAAAATTGAAGCACCCACGAACAAAAGCAAGGGAAATCCCGAATTGATATATGCCCTTTCAACGACACTTTCAATTCCAGAAGGCAAAAGAGGAATTTTCCCCGGAATTGAACTTGTTGGAACAAAAACACTTGGAATGGATGAACATACAATTTCAATTGTCCCTAAAATCTATATAGCCTTGACAAAGCGTGGACATCTTGCGATCTCAATTGGCAGGGAAATACCGGTTTACGGTGATAAACCTTTCAAATATCGTTATGTTGGTTTTATTCTCTGGGATTATGTTGACGGCGGAATTTTCGAAGGATGGTAAAATCAAAAATCTACTTCAAAGTTTATTGAATCCCGCTTCTTTTTATGAAATCACTTTTAATCCTTCCCGGTTTTAAAAATTAATTTAAGGCTCGTTCTTCACCCCCCTCCCTAAAATCAGGGAGGGGGGGTAAATTCCAAAGCGATTTGAAAATTTAAAGACTTATTTTTAAATTTGCTTCAGTTTTTCCTCAAATCTTTCAAAAAATAAAACGGAGGCTTTCTACATGGACTTAACGATGCTTGCTCCAATTGTTGGATTTTTGGGTGTTCTTTACGCTATTTATCTTTTTTACTACATTAAAAAACAGCCTGCCGGAAATCAAACGATGCAAGATATCGCCGAGCTGATTCAAAAGGGTGCCTCTGCTTTTCTTAAAAGGGAATATTCAACGCTGGTGGTTTTCATTGTTGTTATGTTTTTAATTTTATGGAGTGTGATAAAAATTGAAACTGCCCTTGCATTTGTAAGTGGTGCAATTTGCTCAATGCTTGCTGGATTTATTGGAATGACAGCAGCAACAAGAGCAAATGTTAGAACAACTCAAGCAGCGACACAAGGTCAGAATAAAGCCCTCGTCATCTCATTTACAGGTGGTGCTGTAATGGGATTAACAGTAGCTAGCATCGGATTACTTGGACTTGGAATTTTTTATCTTCTCTATAAAGATCCAACGATAATCAGTGGCTTCGGTATGGGAGCAAGTTCAATAGCGCTTTTTGCAAGGGTTGGCGGTGGAATCTATACAAAAAGCGCCGATGTTGGAGCAGACCTAGTTGGAAAAGTTGAAACTGGGATTCCCGAAGATGACCCAAGAAATCCAGCTGTAATCGCAGATAATGTCGGAGATAATGTCGGTGATGTCGCAGGAATGGGAGCTGATCTTTTTGAATCATATGTTGGCTCTGTAATAGCGACAATCGCCGTTGGTTCAACTCTCGCTGTTCCAAATAAAGAAAACTGGATGCTTTTACCACTTCTGATTATAACATTCGGGACAATAGCATCTTTTCTTGCTTCGCTTTCAATCAGGATCTTTCAAAACATTGACCCTCAAAAGGCATTGAGATATTCAACATTTGTCGCTGAAGGTTTACTTATTGTTTTTTCATACTTCATCGTTAAAAATCTTGTTGGAGCGCTAAATCCGTTTTGGGCAATTGTCTCCGGCGTTTTCGCAGGGATTGCCATTGGACTTTTAAGCGAATACTATACCTCAGGCTCACCAATAAAATCAATTGCTCAATCAGCTACAACAGGCGCAGCAACAAACATAATTACAGGAATAGCTGTAGGTTTCAAAAGCACCACTTATCCTGTCCTTGCTATAGCCATAGCAATTTTAATCTCGTATGCAACTGGTGGAGTTTACGGAATAGCAATTTCTGCAGTTGGAATGCTTGCAACAATTGGAATAACAATGTCGGTTGATGCTTATGGTCCTATTGCCGACAACGCTGGTGGTATCGCTGAAATGTCACACCTTGGACCAGAAGTAAGAAAGATAACAGATAAGCTTGATGCCCTTGGAAACACCACCGCTGCAATTGGAAAAGGTTTTGCAATTGGTTCAGCTGCTTTAACCGCTCTTGCCCTTTTCACAGCATATTCACAAACAGTTGGGCTTACAAAAATTGATTTAACTCATGCTAATACGGTAATTGGTCTTTTGATTGGCGCCGGGATGCCTTTCTTATTTGCTGCGCTTACAATGGAAGCGGTCGGTAAAGCAGCGTTCAAAATAGTTGAAGAAGTAAGAAGACAATTCCGAGAAATCCCCGGACTCCTTGAGGGAAAAGCAAAACCTGATACAGCAAGATGTGTTGATATCGCAACTGCTGGCGCTTTAAAAGAAATGCTCTTACCCGGGATTCTCGCAATCATTACACCAATTTTAACCGGAATTATCCTTGGTCCTGAAGCTCTTGGTGGATTACTTGCCGGAGCAATTGCAAGTGGGGTGATGGTAGCTCTCTTTATGGCAAATGGAGGTGGTGCATGGGATAATGCAAAGAAATATATTGAAGCAGGTAATTTTGGCGGAAAAGGCTCAGAAGCACACAAAGCAGCTGTCGTCGGAGATACCGTCGGTGACCCATTCAAGGATACAAGTGGACCATCAATGAATATACTCATAAAACTTATGTCAATCGTTTCGCTTGTTTTTGGCCTTTATCTCAAAAGCTTACATGAAGCTTGGTTTGCTCAACTATTTAATATCAAATGAGATTTCTCTTAAAAACATTTTTCACTTGTTCATTATATAAATGTCATCAAGTAACAGTTAAATTTCAACGGGACGCCTTTGCGTCCCTCTTTTTTAAAATTTTTCATCGTTTGAAAGATGGAAAAAATTAAAGTGAAAATAATTCGTCTTCGCCAAAATTATGACCTACCTCTCCCACGGTATGCAACAGAAGGTTCAGCGGGAATGGACCTATACGCTGATCTTGATGATGAAATAACAATTAAACCTGGAGAAATCGTGCTTATTCCAACCGGAATTGCAATTGAGCTTCCACCAGGATATGAAGCACAAATAAGACCAAGAAGCGGGCTTGCAATAAATCATGGTATAACGCTACTTAACACTCCTGGGACAATTGATTCAGATTACCGTGGTGAAATAAAAATCATTCTTATAAACCTTGGTAAGAAGAACTTCACCGTCAAGCGTGGTGATAGAATTGCTCAAATGATAATTTCAAAGTATGCAAAGGTTGAATGGGAAGAAACAACCGAACTCAACTCAACGAAAAGGGGATCGGGTGGATTCGGTCACACAGGGTTATGAACATACCAATTCTAACATATCATAAAGTTGATTCAAAATTTGAACTCGGAATAACGAGGGTCACTCCAAAACAATTTGAAAAACATATAAATTTTCTTCACAGGGAGGGATATAAATCACTTACAGTTTCAGAAGCAAGAAACTTAAAATTAGATGATGGGAAATTTATCTGCATAACTTTTGACGATGGCTATGAAAACATATTTGACTATGCCTTCCCGATTTTAAAAAAATATAATTTCAAAGCAACTGTTTTCGTCATCTCAAATTTCGTCGGTAAATTCAACACTTGGGATTTCGGCTTCGGAATAAAGTTTAAACATCTTGATTGGAAAAAACTCAAAATTCTACATGACAACGGTTGGGAAATTGGCTCACATTCAGCAAATCATGTATCCTTGATTCTTCTTGACGAAGAGAAAATTAAATTTGAACTTGAAAGCTCAAAATACGAAATTGAAAAAAATCTTGGCATAGATGTTAAATCATTTGCCCCACCTTTTAGCAGATACAACGAAAAAATTGTAAAACTTGCACTTGAATGCGGTTACGAAGGAATTTACGCACTGACAAATGGAGAAAAATTTGATAATGTTTATCATAGATTCGCAGTTTATACAATTGACTCAACCTATTCCTTGGCAAGGAAAATAAACAATTCAAAATTTGAACGATTTAAATTAAATTTAATAAACTCATTTTCTGAAATCACACTCCGAATAAACTATGCAAAAATAAAACTAAAAAACCAACAATGGAAACACCTTTGAAAGGCACGCTTTATCTTGTCGCTACACCGATTGGAAACCCAGATGATATAACGCTTCGCGCATTGAAAATTTTAAAAGAGGTTGATGTAATCGTTTGCGAAGAATTAAGGGAAGGAAAAAAACTCTTGGGAACTTATCAAATAGAGCCAAAGGAACTTGATACACTAAATGAGCACAACGAAAGTTTAAAAGTGGATAAAATCATAGAGGATTTAAATTCCGGAAAAAATGTTGCACTAATTTCCGACGCTGGAACTCCTGTTTTCTCGGACCCTGGCTCACTTCTCGTAAAAAGAGCAATAAGAGAGGGGATTAAAATTATTCCGATCCCAGGTGCCTCCGCTCTTTTGCTTGCCTTGATAGTTTCTGGATTTAACATTGAAAAATTTGTTTACTTTGGATGGCTCCCTCAAAAAAGAGAAAAGAGAAGACAAGAATTAAGAAAATTAAAAGGTGAACAAAGAACAGCTGTGATATTTGAAACACCTTATAGAATTATACCTGTGCTTGAAGATATAGGAGCAGTCCTCGGCGTTGAAAGAAAAATATGTGTTGCTTACAATTTAACGATGCCAGATGAAGAGATAATAAGAGGAAATGTGATTGAGGTGATGAACTATTTTATTGAAAAAAAGAAAAAAGGGGAATGTGTAATTGTAATCGCTGGAGCAGAGGAAAGTAAAAAACTTGATTTTTAAAAATAAAACTTAAGCCCAGAATGGATTATCTAAATGTCGCCATAGAAATCGCAAAAGAAGCCGGAAAATTTTTGAAAATGAACCTTGGAAAGGTAAAAAATGTTGAAAGGAAAAAAGAAGAGATAAATCTTGTCACTGAAATTGATAAAGCTTCGGAAAGGAAAATAATTGAATTCATCAAAAGCAAATTCCCACATCACAGCATACTCGCCGAGGAAAGCGGTGCATCAACCGAAACATCCGATTACAAATGGATAATTGACCCACTTGATGGAACAACAAATTATACTCACTCATTTCCCGTTTTCTGCGTCTCCATTGCGCTTGAATATAAAGGCGATGTAATACTTGGGGTTGTCTACGACCCAAACCTTGACGAACTATTTTATGCTGAAAAAGGTAAAGGTGCCTTCCTCAATGGGAAAAAAATTTCCGTCTCAAAAACAGACACACTTATAAAAAGCATGCTTGCAACAGGTTTCCCATACAATGTAAAGGAAAATCCTGATAATTGCATTGAACACTTTGTCAATTTCCTGATGTCTGCACAAGCAATAAGACGATTAGGTTCAGCTGCGCTTGACCTCGTCTATGTAGCCTGCGGAAGACTTGACGGCTTCTGGGAAGTTAATCTAAACCCCTGGGATGTTGCAGCTGGAAAAATAATAATTGAAGAAGCCGGTGGAACAGTGACCGACTTCCACGGTAATAAATTCAGCATCTACACAAAAGGAGTGGTCGCAAGCAACGGCTTGATCCATAAACAAATGCTTGAGGTAATAAAAAAAGGACTTAATAAAAATGAAGGAAAATAAACAGATTGTTAGATTCGGCGTCTCAATGGAAAATGAACTGCTTGAAAAGTTTGATAAACTTATACATCAAAAAGGCTATACAAATAGATCCGAAGCTATAAGAGACCTCATCAGAGAAAAACTCGTTGAACAGGCAATTGAGAAAGATCAACCCTGCTTCGGAATATTCTCATTTATATACGACCACACCAAAAGAGAACTTGAGGAGAAGCTAACAGACTTCCAGCATGAACATTTCAATATGATAATTTCAACGACACACATCCACATTGATAAAGACCATTGCCTTGAGGTTATAATAATGAAAGGAAAAGCTGGCGAATTAAAAAAGATAACCGATAAAGTTTTGAGCTTTAAAGGCGTTGAAAATGGGAAACTGGTCTTAACAGCAGTCTAATTATTTAACCAATTGTTTGTCCTTTGATGAAACAGTTATGATCGTCTTCACATTACCCCTTGGATTCCAATCACCAACCACCTCAAGAAACCTCGGCTTTAAGAGCTTTTCAAGATCATCATAAATTTTATTTGTTGCTGCCTCATGCGAAATATACTCATTCCTATACTTATTGAGGTAAAGTTTAAGAGAACGAAGCTCAACGATATACTTGTCTGGAATATAAACTATTTTTATTGTCGCAAAATCAGGATAACCAGACCTCGGACAAAGGCATGTGAACTCTGGAAAAGTTATCTCAATCTTATAATCCCTATCGGGATAAGGATTCTCCCATGTCTCAAGTTGTGCATTAAGTATCGCTTCCTCACCGTATTTGAGTTTTCTATCCTCCATAGATTTGAGACAAATTTTATTTTTACTTCATTAAATCTAATCAAAAGTTTTCGCATTTTAAAAATTGAATATCTTTTTTTCTTTGCTTAACTTTGAACCAAAGGAAAATAAAAATAGGTTTTCTCAATGAAGGCAAAATTTATTGTTGTTTTAATTTTAACAACTGCCATCACAGTTGCCCAAAATTTATATTTGCCAAACCTTGAACGATATCTTTTTACAGCAACATCAGAAGGTTCAGAAGCCTTACGACTTAATCCAGCGAGCTTGGGTTTTAAACACCAAACAAACTTCTCCCTTTATCTTTCACCATCGGGGGAATTATCACTCAAAAATTATGACGCTGGGTTTTACCTTCAAACGATGCGATTTGGTTTTGCACTAAAAAGAACAAAGATACAGGAGAAAACATCGCTTTTGATCTCAACTTCAACTGGATTTGGAACAGAAGAGCTTGCACTTGGGCTTGGTTTTGATTACTTTAAAATCAACGATGAAAGGTTTAAAACAGCCATAAATGCTGGGATTATCTCAAGACCGTTTAATTTCATTTCACTTTCTTTAACCGCTTATAACTTAACAGGAAAACATTTTCAAAGCACACCGCTTGAAAAAAGTTACATTGCTGGATTTGGAATTCGCCCACTTGGAAATGATATTTTAACTCTTTCATCCGACATTTTCATTAAAGAAAAACAAAAAATTAAAAACTTTAAAATTGGTGCTGAATTTAAACTAATAAACGGCTTCAATCTTTTTGCTATGCTTGACAATTCAAAAACTTTCTCTGATAAAAAAACTTTCATTTTCGGATTTTCAATAAACCTCCAAAACATTGGGATAAAAATTTTCACAAATCCCGACAACTCAAACACAAAAGCAACCGCATCTGCCTTTTTCACCCGGGAAGTGATGCCAACATTTGCATATCCAATTAAAAAAATAGCAGAAATTGAAATTCGTGGAATCATGCCAGATTATAAAGAACAACCCTCACTCCTTTCAAAACCAAGGAAAAGCGTGCACGACATCATCAATGAAATTGAAAGGTCAGCGGATGATAGGGATATAAATGGGCTTTTGCTTAAAATTTATCCATTTAATGGCGAAGTTAAACTTTACGAACTTGAAGGACTGACGCAGGAACTTGCTGAAGCGGTAAAAAAAGTTAAGAAAGCAGGTAAACCTGTTGTCGCTTACCTTGGCGGTGAAATGGTTGGGGTTAATGAGCTTTACCTTGCAAGCATCGCTGACAAAATCGTCATAGCTCCCGAAGGTATGATCGTCGGATATGGCGCCGTTATAGATGTATCAAGATTGAAAAGCTTTTTTGAAAAATTTGGAATTGAATGGGACGCAATGACCGCAGGGGAATACAAATCAACCTTCCACTCAATTTACACGGATTCAGCAACACAAAATCAAGCCGAACTGATAAAATCCCTTGTTGAAGAAATTCACAAACAAATGATAGAACAAATTTCAAGATCAAGAAATATAAACTTTACAGAAGAACTCATTGAAGAGATTTCAGGTGGAATGATACCACCAAGAGCTAAAGAAATCGGGCTTATTGATGAAATTGGTTTCTACAGCGAAGCTAAAAGATTGATAAATAAACTTGCAAACAACCGTGATGATGAAAATGTTAACCTGATAAAACTTGACAAAAGAAGATACTGGGATAAAACATGGGGCGTGATACCCAAAATTGCCGTCATCGGAGTCCACGGCGCAATTGTAACAGGTGAAAGTCAACCACCTTTACCATTTCCATTTCTTGATGAGAGATTAACAGGTTCTGAAACAGTTGTCAAACAAATCAATTCTGCTGTAAAAGATAAAAGCGTAAAAGCGATAGTCTTGAGAGTTAACAGTGGCGGTGGCTCTGCACTTGCTTCAAATGAAATTTACACTGCATTGAAGGAAGCAAGAAAAAAGAAACCAGTTATAATTTCATTTGGAAATGTTGCAGCAAGCGGAGGCTATTATGTTGCGTGCAGCTCGGATAGAATTTTTGCAAATCCAGCAACTTTAACAGGGAGCATCGGGGTTGTTTATTCAAAACCTGTGCTTGAAAAACTTTATGAAAACATGAAAATAAAAATTGAAACTTATAAAAAAGGCGAACATTCTGATATGTTCTCAACCACAAGGCACTGGACCGAAATTGAAAGAAAAGGCATTGAGAACGCACTTCAATATACTTACCTTAACTTTAAACAAAAAGTCGCAGAGAACAGAAACATGACACTTGATGAAGTTGAAAAATTAGCACAGGGAAAAGTTTACACAGGAACACAGGCATTGAATTTAAAACTTGTTGACGAACTTGGCGGGTTAAAAAGAGCAATTGATTTCGCTAAAGAAAAAGCAAAAATAAAAGAAAAATACGAAATCAAATTTTATCCCGTCCCATCACTTTTTGGAATTCAAAGTGGTTTCATCAGGTCAACTCTTATAAATTTGATTTTAAATAAATTTCCTGAATAAAAATGGAAAAATTCGTCGCCGTCATCGGCTCTGGAAGTTGGGGCAAAAATCTTGTGAGAAATTTTTTTGAGATCGGCGCTTTAAAAACCGTGTGCGATATCAACAGAACAAATTTTGACGAACTAAAAAATAAATTCCCAGCAAAATATACAACTTCAATTGATGAAGTTATAAATGACCCAGATATAAGAGCAGTCGCAATCGCTACACCATCAGAGACGCACTTTGAACTCGCCAAGATTTTCCTCTTATCTGGAAGAGATGTTTTCGTTGAAAAACCGCTTGCACTAAAACTTGAAGATGCCATTGAACTTGTGAAAATCGCCGAGGAGAAAAATCTGATTCTTATGGTTGACCATGTCCTTCAATATCATCCCGCTATCGTAAAATTAAAGAAATTAATTCAATCTGGAGAAATTGGTGAGATAAAATACATCTACTCAAATAGATTAAATTTCGGCAAATTTAGAAAAGAAGAAAACATATTGTGGAGCTTTGCACCACACGATGTTTCGCTTATACTTTCAATCATAGGAGAAATGCCAAACAAAATTTTATCCGTTGGGGAAAATTATCTTTTCTCCAATGACGCCGATAAAAAAACAAACCCCAAAATTCCATGCGATATCACTTTAACATATCTTGAATTCAAAAACGACATAAGGGCTCACATCTTCGTCAGCTGGCTTCATCCATACAAAGAACAGAAACTTATCGTCATCGGAACAAAAAAAATGGCTGTTTTTGATGATACCGAACCTGAAGATAAGCTCGTCCTCTATTCCCACAAAATTGAATGGGAAGGCAATCTACCAATAGCTAAAAAAGCAAACCCAGAAATAATTAAAATCCCAAATGAAGAACCATTAAAAAACGCATGCATCCACTTTATTGAGTGTGTTAACAAAAGAACAAAACCTTTAACGGATGGATACGAAGCTTTGAATGTCCTTAAAGTCCTTGAGCTTGCGGTGAAATCATTACAAAATAATGGAATGACCTTAAAGATGGATAAAAAATTCTATGCCCATGAAACAGCAATAATTGACGAACCATGTGAGATAGGCGAAGGGACAAAAATATGGCACTTTTCACATATAATGAAAGGCGCAAAAATCGGGAAAAATTGTATAATTGGACAAAACTGTTTCATTGGATCAAGAGCAGTGCTTGGAAATGGCGTAAAGCTCCAAAACAATGTCTCGGTTTATGACCTTGTAACGCTTGAGGATTATGTCTTCGTTGGACCATCAGCCGTATTTACAAACGACCTAAACCCAAGAGCAAAATATCCCAAAGGAGGAAAATGGATTCCGACACTTGTGAAAGAAGGAGCAACAATTGGGGCAAATGCAACAATTCTTTGCGGAATAACAATTGGAAAATGGGCAATGATCGGCGCAGGAGCTGTCGTAACAAAAGATGTTCCAGATTATGCAATTGTAACTGGCGTCCCCGCAAAGTTAAGTGGTTGGGTATGTGAATGCGGTGAAAAGTTGAATTTTAAAAAAGGAAAAGCCTCGTGTGGAAAATGCGGTAGAATTTACAAGAAAAGTAAAAATAAAGTAAGTTTAGTTGAATCTTAAAAAACTGACATTTTAAAACAAAAAGAAGGCAAAACATGGAGATACTTGAAAAAGCGAAGGATTTAAAGCTTAATATGAAAATAGTCCGAAAAATTTTGGTTGATTTCATTAGAAAAGAAACAACAAGGTTCGGGCTCAAAAAAGGAGTCATCGGCGTTTCTGGAGGTGTTGACTCAGCCGTTTCGGCTTACCTTTCTGCTGAAGCACTTGGACCTGAAAATGTCCTCGGTGTAATAATGCCATATAAAACAAGCTCACCAGATAGCATTGAAGACGCAAAACTTGTAATCTCAAACCTTGGAATTAAAAGTGAATTTGTTGATATAACCCCGATGTGCGACCCCTACTTTGAAAAATTTCCAGATATGGATAAAATAAGACGCGGGAATGTCATGGCAAGGATGAGAATGATAGTTCTATATGATCTATCCGCACGAGAACAAGCTCTTGTTATCGGGACAAGCAATAAAACAGAGCTTTTGCTTGGATACGGAACTCTCTACGGGGATATGGCAAGCGCAATAAACCCGCTTGGGGACCTCTATAAAACACAAGTATGGCAACTTGCCGAAGAACTCGGCGTGCCAAGAAAAATAATTGACAAAAAACCAACCGCAGACCTCTGGATCGGTCAAACTGATGAAGATGAACTTGGTTTATCCTATAAAGTTGTGGATAAACTTTTATACTTTATGATTGATGAACGAAAAACGGATGATGAACTGGTTGAACTTGGCTTTGACAGAAAAACAATAGAAAGGATAAAGCTTATGGTTCAAAGAAACCAATTCAAAAGAAGACCACCAATAATTGCAAAGATCTCATATAGGACAATAAACATTGACTTCAGATACGCCCGCGATTGGGGAAGTTGAATTTCAAAGTTATCAACCTGTAAATCAAAATCAGAGATGACAGAAAAAGTAAAAATTGAAATAAAAAGAAAGAAAATAACTTAACACCTGCAAATGCCCGCCCAAACATAACAATCAAAATTCCACCAAGATTATCAATAAAAGCAAAAACAAAAAGAAAAATTGTCAAAGCGATATTAAACCTATCGCTAACGATATAAACGAAATGAATAAGCGTTATCAAATACAAAGCCATTGCCAGAAAATGAAAATATGAAACCTCAACAAGCCCAGAAAGCGATTTTGGCTTCATAAATCTTTCGGGGTTACCCAGATAATAATCAACCACATTTGAAATGCTAAACCCAATTTTTCTCTCAAACAATGCAAAATTTAAGCCGACAAAAGCAAGATTTAAGAGGGCAAAAGAAAAAATTAAAATTGCAAGAAACTTTGATGCCCCATTACCCTTACGATTCTCCAACCTTTTAAACCAAATGATCACCAATGACAAAAAAATCAAGCATTGAAAAAGCAAAAAAACAAAAATTTTCAAAAAAGCATACCCCCGCCCAAGCAAAATAACAATATAATCAGAAAAAGAATACAAAATAACCAAGATCGCCAAACTCAAAATTAACCCAAGTTTAAACCTTTCATCAATCCCCGAATAGATAACTAAAGCGGAAACACACAAGAAAAGAAGAGCAAACACAAAAAGACTTATATGTGCTTCTTCATAAATTTGAGCAATTGAAATCTCAAACGGGAAATCAGATTCGCCGAAGAAATATCTTTCAACTTTCTCAACTGAGTAACCATACTTAAATCCAAAATGGACAAAAGCACCAGCCCAAAATAAAAAAATAAAAATCGTGAAAAGGAAAATGCCAATACGAATTGGTTTATAACCCTTTAAACTTCCAGTCCAAAAAAATCTCATTTCACCTCCTCAAAAATTACTTTCCACAAAGCTATGATTTTCCTTGCGTTATCAGTTATTGCCTTAGATGTAAGAGTTGCACCCGTCATGTTCGGGACATCTCTTCTTAATCTTAATAGATCTTTCCCTATTGTCTTGCCCTTAAGATATCTCAGCCAGTTATCATCTGCCATATATTCAGGTGGTTCTTTGAAAGAAAGAATTTGTATTAATTCAATCTCCCCACGCTCATTTAAAACATACAATACAACCTCTGGATGAGTTCTTACGATATGAATATCAACATAAGCATACGCCTTGATTTTTGAATTCACCTTAACCAAATAAAATGTAACAAGCCTATTTTCAATTTTGATTCCCGACAACTCCTTAACTTTCTCAGCCTGTGAATCAGAGATAGTAATATTCTTTATCTCAATCTTTGAATTAGGATAAATCTCACTTAAAACTTCTTCTGGTTTCTTACCTTGAATTGCAAGCAATAAAATTAACAAGAAAACACTTAACATTTCTCTTCTTAATAATTTTTAAAATTTATCCCCAAAGCCCAAAAGCTTGGGGGAAATTTCAATGACTTTTAAAATATAAAACCAATCCCTATATTAAACTGATCAATTTTCCATTCATCTTTCCCCACTCCCTTACCTGCGGGGAGATTGGATGCAGTGTTGCGAATTTGATAATCCGCTTTTATAACAACTTGAGGATGCGGTTTAAAGTCAAGCCCAATTGTAAATACACTTCTATCTTTTGTTGGATCTAAATTTCCCGTAAAGACATTTTTGTTGAGATTATACTTTTCATATCTTACGAATGGAGCAAATGAGATGACTGTTTCAGGATTAATTAATGGAATTAAATTATAACCCGCTTCCAAATACCAACCATAGACCTTGCTTGCTCTTCCACTCCGACTTTTGTAAACATCATTGCCTTTTGCACTGCCATATGCAAATAAGCCTTTAATAGATAAGTTTTTAAGTTGAACTCCGCCCTCGGTCGTCAAAAGCGAAAATCTTGCATCTTCACTTCCCCTCTCGCTTGCACCCGCTTTATCACTTCCAGCACCATAATAAAGTGAGGAGGCAAGCGTCAGATTCTTAACAACTTCAAAAACAACTCCAAAACTTCCTGCAAATTTATCAAAATTGATTGTTGCCCCTCTTTGCCTTCCCCCAGCAATCCAATCACCTATCAAATCTGTCCTCAAGCCATTCACTATCCCAGCCTTGTAAGAAAACCCCTTTGTGAACTCACCATAAACCATAACTCCAAGTTCCCTCCATACCGTCGGAATTATAAATCTTTCAACATCTGGACGCAACACCCCAAAATAAACAGGCGGTTCATGAAACTCGTTCATCCTACTGGTTGGAATAAGAAATAAACCAGTCCTTATGTTAAATCTTGGATGTAAAATAAAATCAACATACAGGAACTCAACATAAATCTCCGGATTTCTATTCCCAACATTTCCAATTCCTGCATGTTCAATTTCAAGTTCAGTGTTAACAATAATGTTATCTGTAAATTTATATCCGATGTATGGTACAAATCTTAACACATCCCCTCTGTCAGTTTTTGAGTTATCAATGTAATTCTCATAGGTTATCTCACCATATCCGGCGATTGAGAGACCCCTTGGGGTATAATAAATTTTTGATGCAGCCGGACCAAGCCCAAAATATGATTTCAATTCAATTTCCGGCATCGCAACCTCAAGACGAAGTTGTCTTATTTCTTCCTTGAGTGCTTCAATTTCCCGAACCATCTGCTCTCTTTGCTCATTTATATCTTTAATTTTCAAAACCTCAAGCTCCAAGCGTTTAATTCGCTCCTCAATTTGCTTAATTTTTTCCTCCTCTGATTGAGCGAATGAAAAATCAAACATCAACATGAACAATATGCTTATAAAAAACAATATCCTTAAGCTTGTTCTCATCCCTTTACCTCTTTTTTGTTTTTGAAATATATTTAGCAGCATCTTTGAAAATTATTACCTCAAAAAATTCCCTGAATTTCTTATTCATGAAAACAGAACCATCCTCATAAAGCATTAAAACACCAACATCAGGATTTTCACTCAAAAATTTTTCCTTCAAATCTTTTGACATTGCGAAAAGAGCAGTTGCATAGGCATCTGCAAAGGTTGAGTTTTCATGCGCAACCGTTATTTGAACAATTTTATCATCTCTTGTCTCAATATGTTTTCTCAGGTAATTTCCAGATGTTGAAATACTGACATCTTTTGAATTGATCATTTGAACAAGCGCACCACCTTCTATTGGATTTTTAATTGCAAGCGTCCTTTTATGCCCCCAAACCTTCATGTCACCACCAATTGAGATAAACCCAGAGTTTATCTTCAAATAATTATATGTTTTTTCAATTGCAAATCCCTTCCCTATCCCTCCAAGGTCAATTGACATTCCTTTTCTTGCCAGCATTACGCTATCACCAGAAATTACTATATCCATAAAGTTAATAAGTTTGCGGGCACTATCTTCCGATATTTTACCCAACCTTTTAGCATTGATCGTTAAAGCTCCAAATGTAACATCAAAAAAGCCCCATGTTTTCCGAGAAATTTCAATTGAGTTTTTTATCGCTTCAAGCGTAACATCGGAAACCTTAACAAATTTATCCCCAGCATTTAAATTTATCTTTGAAACCTCTGAAGAGTCAAGGTAGTCGGAAAGTTTCATTTCAATTTCCTTTAGATATTTGTAAGCAGTGAGATTCAAATTTTGCGAAGGCAGTTCAATGTAAGCATATGTTCCCATAAGATAATAACTTGTTCCCTGCGCCATCGCAACCTTAAACAAGATGAGAGCAAAGAAAAGTTTGATGGATCTGTTCATTCTGCCTTATATTTATTTAGATTTAATCTAAATAAAATATAACAAAGAAAGACAAAAAAGTCAAGTTTTATAGCTTGTCAAAAACTCACCTGACTTATAATTTCATTCCCCCACATCAGAAAGGGAAAATGATTGGATATAAAAGTAGGTTTAATTTTTTTAACAAATTTTGGAAGGCAAGGTTTTCTACCAATCCTTCTGAAGGTTTCAATCCCTCACAGGTACGATTCACACGCAAGAATGGAATTTATATAAGAACTAAAGAGGAGTTGTTTCAATCCCTCACAGGTTCGATTCACACAAAATCAAAATTTCAAAAAGTTTACCATCTTTTTGCAGTTTCAATCCCTCACAGGTTCGATTCACACAAGCCAACGCAACACCACGATGTTTTTGAAATGAAGCGTTTCAATCCCTCACAGGTTCGATTCACACAGTGATGTGAAGGGTTTGGATTGCGATTATTATTTTAGTTTCAATCCCTCACAGGTTCGATTCACACATAATCCAAATCGTTAACCCCCATTTTTTCAAGCAATGTTTCAATCCCTCACAGGTTCGATTCACACCAGTATTTTGAAAATAAGTAAAAAAAATAGCAAAAACGTTTCAATCCCTCACAGGTTCGATTCACACAATTGTAACGGGAGTGGTTTAAAGGAGTATGGGAAAGTTTCAATCCCTCACAGGTTCGATTCACACGAAATTTTATTTGGTATTTGAAATCCCCAACGATACGTTTCAATCCCTCACAGGTTCGATTCACACAAGTGAATTGAAAGGATTTATAATTGAAACATTACAAAAAAAGGTTTCAATCCCTCACAGGTTCGATTCACACCAGTTATTAAACTCCCCAGGGATTTGAAACCTGTTTTGTTTCAATCCCTCACAGGTTCGATTCACACATCGCACGCGTCCTGGTAATTTCCAAGCTCAATTAGTGTTTCAATCCCTCACAGGTTCGATTCACACTGTCACGAATATGTATTTCAAATCTGGTCAAGCTTCAAGTTTCAATCCCTCACAGGTTCGATTCACACTGATGAAGAGTTAAAAATGATTAAATTACAA
>FAON01000015.1 GCA_001485605.1 Candidatus Kryptobacter tengchongensis | reverse complement strand
GACTCACCCCCTAACCCCCTCTATTTAAAGAGAGGGGTGTCTAACGTTTTTAAAACTTGAAGACAAGGTAAGGGTTAAGAGATATAAGTTTTGCGGAGCCGTTAAGTTCGGCTGTTTTCTTTTTCTTTTTCAATTTTTCTTCAAGTTTTTTTATTTCTTCAGGGTAGTCAAAAACTTTGCGGTAATTCACAGCAACATTTACTTTTATTCCTTTGACTTCAAAATCTGCGCTTTTTTCATTTTGCAAAAGATAGTCTCTTGCGTAATTTGGCTAAGCCATCCTCCGAAGGACTCCTTAGGAGACTCCTTCGGAAGGTCAGTTAGCGACAATGACATGCTTGTTTGGGTTTGCAATAGAGAAACACTTAAAAATTTTAGTGTTTTGAGGAAAGTTTTTATTATATAAATTACATAAAAAGTAAAGGTATCTTTCAATCTTTTAAATGGAAAGTTTAGAGGATCTTATACGCGAGATAAAAAATGATGATGAGAATGCGTTCAGAAAGTTTTTTCTTATGTTTTATGATGATGTGTTAAGATTTTTATATTTTTATACTGGTGATAAAAGTGTGGCGGAGGATCTCACACAGGATACCTTTGTAAATTTTTGGAAAGCACGTGATAGGATTGATGTATCACAAAATCCAAAGAATTATCTTTTTAAAGTAGCAAGGAATTTAGCTATAAACTATATAAAAAGGCAAAAAGAGGAAGGTAAGGTAACAGCTGAAGAAAGCAACCTTACCCAACTGCCTGATGCTGAGAGCTTTGAACTAAGAGATGTTATTATTGAAGCAATTAGTGAATTACCAGACAGATGTAGAGAAGTTTTTATCCTTTCAAGATATACAAGTTTAACTCATAAGGAGATAGCTGAATTGTTGGGGATTTCCCTTCAAACGGTGAAAAATCATATAAGCAAAGCCATAAACCATTTGCGGAGGAGATTAGCGTCCTATCTTAATAAGTGATGACTAGTACTTTCGGGGCGATTTTGTGTATTTATATATGAAGAAAAACAAATAAGGAAATTTTACAGTTGTCAGGTCGCTATCGTTATAGTACATATTTTATGATAAGAGTTTTAAAGAATGAGGTGGGTGGTGAAGAATTGAAGGATTTTATGAAGTGGTTGGAAAAATCAGAACGAAATAGGGAAAGATTTGAGAAAATTCGAAAATTATGGGATCTTTTGGGATCTGTGAAAGTGCTTAAAGTTGACCACGAGAAAAACTATGTTATGGTTAGGAGTAAAATTAGAATGGAGAAAGCAAAAGGGGTTCTGGTTGCGAGGTATCTTATGAGTTTTATAAAAAGGAGATTTTATGTGTTAGGTGCGTTATTATTGTTGTTTGGTTGCTTGTACGCTTTTTTTAAATTTTATGGGATCTTTAATCTTCAAAATCAGAACTATGTGGAGTTTAAAGTTGGCAGAGGCGAAATAAGTAAAGTTATATTACCTGATAGCACTATTGTAGTGTTGAACTCTTCATCTAGGATAGTTTATTTGTCTCAACAAATTAGCAGGGTTGTTTATTTAGATGGAGAAGCATATTTCATTGTGCGTTCAAATCGCGATGCTCATACGGATGACTATTTAGCGACTTTTTGTGTAAAAACGGGTGAGATAACAACAATTGTATCGGGAACAAGTTTTAATATTAAATATAGGGATAGGAATTACTCACTTTATGTTGATACTGGTTCAGTTATAGTTATTAATGATAGGAAAAAGCAGGCGTTGAGAGTATTTGAAGGTGAATTTGTAACCGCAAGTGACAAGGAGGGGTTTAGGGAGGTTTCAGAGGGTAGAAGAGAATTGCATTTGATGTGGATGAAGGGGGAAATAGTTTTTGAGAGGATGAAACTAATTGAGGTTTTAAAAGAACTTCAAAATTATTATGATTTTGATTTTGTTTTTGTAAGAGCGGATTTAGCTGGGAGGGAAATTTCTGGTAAGTTCAAAAGGGATACGCCGATTGATAAAATTTTGAAAGCTGTGGCTTTTTCAGTAGGAGCAGATATTGAGATCGTATCAATTAAAGAGAAAAATGATAATTATTTGAAGTTGCTTGTCAAAATTAAATAATAAAATTTTTTGTTGCTGTATGAGGTTTTTGGTGTTGTTATTTTATTTAATAATAAATTTTAGCGCGGTTTTTTCTCAAGTAAAGGATGAACCAAAGTTACGCAATGTTGAGGTCAAGGTATCTTTTAAAAATGTGACTTTGAAAGAGGCTCTTAATTTTATTTCTAAGGAAACAGGGATAAGGTTTATATATGAGGACGGGGAGGTTGAAAGGGTCAAGGTAAATTATATTTCAAATAATGAGAAGGTGGAGAAATTGTTGGATAAATTGCTTGGAGCAGTTGGATTTAATTATATGGTTGTTGATTCCGTAACCGTTGCGATTGGAAGGGTAAAAAATCAGGGGAAAAGGGATAAGTTTGGGGAGGTGCGGGGTATAATTAAAAATGAGCAGGGTATGGTTTTACCCTTTGCTAATATTTATGTAAAGGAGGTAGGATTGGGATGTGCGACAGATAATGATGGTAAGTTCAAAATTTCATTGAAACCGGGGATATATACATTTGAGGTTTCATATGTTGGATATAAGAAGAAAACGATAAGCGTTGAGGTAAAGGAGGGGGAAATAAGTTTTGTTGAATGTATTTTGGAGTCAGAGGTTTTTTACATCGGTGCGATAGAGGTTGTAGCTTCTGGTGTTGAAGATATAATACCTTCGGAAGCAGTTAGCAAAACATTTATAACTGGAGCTGAAATTGAACATTTTCAAGCAACCAGCCTGGGAGATGTCTTAAATTTAGTTCCTGGGATACAAAAGACAGATAATCCAGGTATTGGTAAGACGGCTCAAGTAGCGATTCGGGGTTTTGAGGTTGATAAGATGTCTTCATTTGGAACGTTGGTAATAGTTGATGGGGTTCCTATAAGCAACAATGCGAATTTACAATTTCAAAAGTGGGTATCTGGGATCACCGGGCCGTCAAATCTTGGTGGCAGTGTTGATATAAGAACTATCCCGGCTGATAACATTGAATCAGTTGAAGTTATACGTGGCGTTCCATCTGTTAGGTATGGGGATATGACATCGGGGGTGATAGTAGTTAAAACGAGAACTGGTTATCAACCTCATCGTTTGAAAATAAAAGCTAATCCTGATACCCGAGAAGCAAATATAGGAGGAGGATTTAAGTTACTAAATAATGTTTTAAGCTATAATTTAAATGTAGCGCAAAGTGAGAGAAATGTGAGATTAAAAGGGGATGAATTTACAAGGTTAACTGGTCAATTGGCAATAAGCAGGAATTTTATAAACAATCGTTTATCCCTTAACTCAAAAATTTACGCCCAAAAAATTTTTGACGAGGAACAACCCAGGGGTGATGTCTATAGGACAAGAAATTATAATCGTGGTTATACATTACAATATGCGATATGGGGTGAGTATACTCCTGAAAATCCCGTTGGATATCTTACATATAATGCTTTCATTAACTATAGACGGGAGAATAGCATGAAATCAAAACTTGTTCAGTCGGATGTTAGAATTTTGCCAAGCGGGGATACTGTTTCATCTTATATCGGTAAGGTTGAGACGAGGGGATCTGAATGGACTGTGGGATCAAGAGTTGAATATACCAGGATATTCTCAATATACGGGTTTTCCCATAAAATGCTTGCAGGGCTTGACATACAATATAATGCAAATACTGGGGAGGGAGTTATTATAGATACGCTTTTTAACTATTATGGACCTGAATCAGGTAAATTACCGTATAGCTTTGATGATATACCGGGGCAGTTACTACCCAGCTTATATTTGGAAGATAAAATAACTGGAAAATTTTTAGGTTTGAACTTTTCACTTACATTGGGATTTAGATATGAAATGTACAGACCATATAAGTTTAACATTAAAGGATTATGGGGGAAGGGAAATATAATTCAGTCATATAATGGGACATACTTTAACCCAAGAGCTAATTTAATTTTATATCTTACAAAAGATAACCAGATTAGATTGAGTGTGGGAACGTCATCAAAGTCACCAGCGATGAGTTCAATTTATCCAGAACCGACAGTTCTAAGATGGAGAAACCCGACTGATAGCTCTATAATTTACATAAGACCACAGACAAGAAATCCATATTTAAGGGGATATATAGAAAAGCAAGTTGAGATTGGTTATGATCATAAATTTTTAAATATGATTGGTTTGTCTATATCTTGTTACTATAAATATAGAGATGATGAGCCTTCAGCCTTCACTATACCTGTTTTTTTCTATGATTCTTTAAATCAAAAAGTTTATTATATAGATAAATACGGGGTAAATCAAAACTTAGGATGGTCAATTGGAAAGGGCGTAGAATTTAGCATAAAAACGACCAAAATAAAGAAACTTAATGTAGAAATACAAATAACGGGAGCTTATACATTTACAAAGGGATCTTCTCGTGGATTTAACTATGACCCAAATCCGGATCGGAGTTTGGGAAGATATCCGAACTATAAAGTTCCAAATGTGCCGGTTGACACCATGGTTGGTTTTATATACCATAGAGCCATAACGTGGAGGGATAGATTTATTTTGAATTATTTTATTAAGTATACGTTAAAAAGTTTAGGATTATGGGCAACATTAAGGGCTGAGGCTGTAGTTATGGAGAGGTATAGGTATTATAATCTTGAGCCCATAGATTTTAGTTTGCCAACGGTAACGGAAGATGTTAAAAGGGCTCGGGAATTTGATGAGTCAGTAAAAACGAAACCTTTAAAGTGGCTATTTAGCTTTAGTGTAAGTCAATCAATTTTCAGAGGAGCTGAGATATCTTTTTATGTTAATAATTTCTTAGATGACCCAGCTATTTATAGATATTATGCGAATTATAAAGGAGAGATAGCGGAGGAAAAGAGGAATCCGCCTTTATTCTATGGTATAGAGTTTAGCATGGTAGTGGATGACTTGATAAAAACGATTGCTAAGAAATAAAGTTAAAACATGAGAATTCTTTTTATTTTTGTCGTCGGGTTTACATTTACGGTTAAATTTTTAACAATATTGTCTGGGTGTTCGCCGGAAATGCCGGTTTTATATGATGGCTCTGGGGTTATGAAAATTGTTTGTTTGTGGGATTCCCTGGGGATTTACATCCCGCTGAAGGACGCAAAATGTATAGTTACAAGTGAATACGGTATCAGGATATATTATACCGATGAGAATGGAATACTTGATATCGGGGGACTGCCGGAATCTGTCTATAGCATTTCAATTCGTGGGATTCATCCGTTAGATTCAAGGATATCATTAGTTGGGGTCAAAAAAGATATAGAAGTTAAAGCTGGGCAAGAGGTGATTGACACTATAATAGCTATGCCAACATCCGGTTATGGTATAGTTATAAATGAAATATATGCATGTGGTCCTGTTAATAATATATTTTACTTTTTTGATCAATTTATAGAGCTTTACAACTCCACTGATAGTGTTAAATATCTTGACGGCATGATCGTAATGCGCGTCTCGGGTAATAATGAGGGATTAGGTCCGGGTGCGGATGAGGGAAGTGATGGGGATATAGATGGAGTTACATATGCTTTTAAATTCCCTGGCAAACCTGGTGAGAGAAATTATCCCATAAATCCGGGTCAATTTATCGTCATAGCATCAAAAGCAATAGATCATAGAAAGTTTGTGGCAACGAGTATAGATTTAAGCAACGCCGATTGGGAATTTTATAATCAGTATTCACCAAATGATATTGATAATCCTGATGTGCCAAATTTATTAAATATACTTCCCTACAGAACGACAGAATTTTTGATTAACCTTATAAGTGATATTGTTATAATAGCCACAGGGGAAGATGAGAATGTTGAGGATGGGGTGGATATAGAAACTATAGTAGATGGGGTTGAATATCAATCAAATCCTCATCCTATAACCAAAAAAACACTTGATCAGAGAATAGACAGGGGTTATGTATTAAGTCCACCAAGATATAGCGGGATGTCCATGCAGAGAAAAACGCCTGGATTTGACACAAACGATTCTTCTGTTGATTTTGAGGTAATACCAAAACCAACTCCAAAGCGGCAATGATAAAAGCTCGGATGTTAAAATTATTAATTATTGTATCTACGGTTTGTTACTCTCAGTATTATCATCAAGGTGAACCCCTTGAGGTTTTCAGGAATCCTTTAAGTGGATTTTTATCTGTCATTATGCGCGATGGGTTATCAAGTATAAATAATTTATCTCCGGCTTTTAATGACAGATTAAATTTATATGACTTTGGTGAGAATCCAGCTTGGATTACAATGGAGGAGAGGAATAAGGGGGTTTGGGTGGGGTTTTATGGTTCAACTATTTTTGGGGGATATAGGAGAATATATGACCCAGCGAGATTAAATTATTACAATATAAATTTTGTCAGGGTTGAAAATCTTGGTAAAAAGGGAGTTTTTAAGGGCTATGCTTTATATAATTTTGAGGAGCGAAAAGGATTATATCGCTCATTGTTGCTTTACCCATATGATGGGAAAGCTTTTTTTGTAACAGATACAACTGTTGGCAACTTTCGTTATTTAGGTCCCAATATTGGTTTTGATTATGGTTTTGAACTTGTAAAGAATTTCTTTACGGGTCTTAGGCTCAGGTATACTCTTATTGATGGGTTAAAGGATATTTACACAAGACCAAGAACTATATATCGGGATATAGAATGTGTAATAGGTTTAGCATTTAAAGTTATGGAAAGGACAAGCTTTGGATTTAGCGCAGTGCTTATTAATTCACGAGAGAAAATTGAAGCGAAAAGTGAAGATTTATATGATGTTGAAATTTACTTTTTTAGAGGGGATCAATATTTTGTAAAGAGGAGAGCAAACTTGGTTGAATTTAATTTAAAGGATAGAGGTTACGCTGGATATACACAGCTAAATTTTTCAGTGGGCAAAGCGACGTTTGGATTTAATATTGGATATAAGCAAATAGGTAAATATTTAGTTGTTCCTTATGGTTTTATAGAGGAATATGAGTTTGGCTATGCAAATTTTGAAAGTTATATGGGGAAATTCATGGGGAGGTTGAAAGCAAGTGATTTTTTAAACATCGCTTTGTTAATCCGGTATGAGCATGATGATATTTGGAGTAAGCATTCTGAGAGAAATTTACTGTTATGGCATGAGAAGTTTGATTTTATGGAGTATGGAACTGGGATATCTTTTAGGGGTTTCAAGATGTTTCCAATGATTGCGTTTGAATTTATGATTAGAACTTCAAGATCTGATTCAATGAAATATATTGATAATAGATTTACAAAGTTAAAATCTGTTGATTATTCGTTGGGGGGTGCTTTGGAATATGCCCTTGATAAAAATTTTATTTTGGGAATAGGGATGAGATATCAATCTTTTACGAAGGATATAGTGACGGGGTGTGATAATGTCAAGTATTATGAGATAGCTGGTGGATTTGAGGTATTTCAAAGGTTACGTTTTATTTTCAGATTTGCAAGATTTAAAAATAGATCTGTTAATCTTTTACAAAATGAAGTTAAAAATGACTTTTCTTGTTTAATTATTGCAAAATTAAATTAATTTTAAACAAAAATAAAGGGAGGTGAACCAATATGAAGAAATTAACAATTATTTTGTTGGGATTGATATTTATTTCTGTTGTTGTAGCTCAACCGTGGCGTGAAGTGCTTGCTCCAACTTACCCCGGAGGCACGATATTTTACTCAGGCTTTATGGCATCAAAAAATGTTGGTTATATCGTTGGGAATAACGGAATTATTCTAAAGACAACAAACGGCGGTATGACTTGGGCGAAACTTAACAGCGGAGTGACAAGAACGCTTTATAGCGTTTTCTTTCTTAATGAACAACTTGGATTTGCAGGTGGATCAAGCAGAACATTATTAAAGACAACAAATGGAGGGATAACCTGGGATTCCATTAGCGTGAGTATAATTCCAGAAACAGGCGCAATTTATGGTATTTACTTCGCCGATAGTTTAAAGGGCTGGATGATTGCTTCTACTTCTTCTAGTGGATGGATATTGAGTACAAACGATGGTGGTACAAGCTGGAAAATTGATACTGTGATAAACAAACAACTATATGCGATGCATTTCGCGAAACCTGGGAAAGGAATAGTAGTTGGTAAAGATGCTGGAACCATATGGTATACAAAAGATGGGATAGTGTGGAATAATGCTCCAGCACCTAATTTGAGTCAATTCCCTTATACTAGAACCGACATAAGGAGCGTTTTTATGATCAATGAAAACTTAGCTATCGCTGTTGGCTGGGGTTCATTTGCAGCAGGTTTACAGCCAAGTATAATTTTAAAAACAACAAATGGCGGGGAGACATGGACTTTAATGGTTCAATCAGAGGAGAACAGAACATATGATAATTTATATTCGGTTTGGTTTAAAGATAGCTTAAATGGAATAGCGGTAGGGGGTGGTATTATGGGTGCCATAGTGATAAAAACAACGGACGGTGGTAACACCTGGGTTCCGCTTGGGGTTGGAATAGGTGCAACTTTATACTCGGGTTTTGGAACGGGCGATACTTTAATAGGAGCTGGTTCAGATGGAGTTATAGTAAGAACCCCTGATTTCGGAAATTCGGGTGAATTGATTACAAAAATTCCCGGGGCTACGATATATTCAATCCAAATATTAAATAGTGGCGTAATTTATGCAGCTGGTTACGATGGGATTTTCTTAAAATCTAAAAACTGGGGTAACTCTTGGGGTGCAGACTTTGTTAGTTCTCGTAAAGCAACACCAAATGTTAATACAATCCATTTCCTTAATGATGACACCGGTTTCGCAGCTTGTAGCTATAGATTGCTGGTAAGAACTAAGAATGGGGGGGAATCTTGGGAAATTTTACTGCCTGATACCCTTGCGACCACAACACATCTATATGGCGTTTATTTTATTAACTGGAATAAGGGATTTGCAGTTGGTCAGCTTGCGACAAATAAGGATGTGATTTATAAAACTTTAGATGGTGGGCTTACATGGGCGGTTCGTTCAAACATTGCGAGTAATGCTTGGAGAGCTGTGAAGTTTTCAACTCCTAATAAAGGAATTATAGTTGGAACGAAGCTAAAAGCGTTGTATACCGTGGATGGGGGTGAGACCTGGAATCTGGCAACTTTTAAAAATGTTCCTGCATCGCTTGCGAGTGCTGATTTAAGAGATGTTGCCTTTTTGAATGAAAGCGTTGCAGTAGCAGTTGGAAATAAAATAATTTTAAAAACAACTGATGGTGGCGCGACCTGGAATTATGTTGATTCAACTACAACATTACTTTACTCTGTGAGCTTTGCCAATGATAGAGTTGGATATGCGGTTGGTTCTGGGACTATCTTGAAAACTACTGATGGGGGAACAACATGGACAAACATCTACGATCCAAATGTTATCAAACAGTCAATATACTCAGTTTCCGCAGATACAGGAGGTTATCCGTGGATAGGTTGCTCATATTCGTATATCTACACAACAGCTCCTGTCGTCTCTGTTAAAGACCTGAACTATGTTCTGCCAGATTATAAACTATATCAAAATTACCCCAATCCATTCAACCCCATAACTACAATAAAATTCTCTATACCCGAAAAAGGAGATGTAACAATAAAGGTCTTTGATTTACTCGGTCGTGAGGTGGCAACTATAGTGAGTGATCAAACTTTTGAAGCTGGGGAACATTATGTCAACTTTAGAGCCGATGGTTTACCAAGCGGTGTTTATTTGTATCAATTAAAAGTGAACGGATACAGCCAAACAAGAAAGATGATTTACATCAAATAAGAAATCTACTATGTAATAACCTTGTTAACATCTGTGCAATCCCCTGAGGTTCTAACTGAAGTACTGAACCTTAGGGGGTTGATTTTTTAAAAAATTAAAAATAAAAAACCTATCACCAAAATGATAAACTTGGTTCTGGTTGTAATTCTATTTCTTGCCAAGGAACTTTGCCTTGCGGGTTTATTGGAGGGGGAATATGAAGAGGGGAAAGTATACAGGCACAGACTCAAAAATGGATTAACTATTTTAACAATGGAAAGACATAATGTGCCATTTATATTTCACCAGCTAACTTATAAAGTTGGCTCTGTCAATGAGCCTGCTGGTTTAACTGGAATAAGTCATGTGGTAGAGCATATGATGTTCAAAGGCACCAAAAAATACGCAAAGGGGCAGGTATCTAAAATAATATCACAAAATTCAGGTATATTTAATGCTTTTACGTCGTGGGATATGACATCTTATTATATGTATCTGCCGAAAAATAAAATTGAGCTTGCTTTTGATATAGAATCAGATAGAATGCAAAATTCAATTTTTGATACCGCGGAGTTTAAATCTGAAATTAGAGTTGTACTTCAAGAACGCAGAATGAGATCGGAAAGTAATTCAGGTGGGATCTTTTTGGAGAACTTATATTCAACAGCTTTTGCGGTCAGCCCATACCGCAACCCCATAATTGGTTGGGAGGAAGATCTTAAGAGAATTACACGGGACGACGCTTACACATATTATAAACAATATTACACTCCAAACAATGCTATATTGGTTTTGGTTGGGGATTTTGACACTAAAGAGATTTTGAGATTGGCGGAGAAATACTATGGTACCATACCTCCTGGACCGGAAATTCATGAACCTAATGTATATGAGCCAGCTCAAAAAGCAAAAAAAATGTTTAGTATAGTTCACGGGGATGTTATGTATCCAACGGTATTGATGGCATTCAAAACCCCATCATATAATCATCCCGATGCTCCAGCTTTATATTTAGCAGGTAAGATATTATGTGAGAGAAGCAGAGGTTCAAGATTATATAAGCGTTTAGTTGAAAATGAAAAGCTCGCGCTAAGTGTGAGCGGGGGATTTCCGATTTCAAAATATCCACGCTTATTTACAATATCCATTCAGGTAAATCCGGATAGTAATGTTGATAGGATTGAGAAGATTGTGTGGGAGGAAATAGAGAAGATGAAAAGAGAGCTGGTCAGTGATTATGAGCTTCAAAAGGCAAAAAACAGATATAAATTTACGGAAGCGTCTGAATATATAAAGAATTCTGATATAGGAATGAGGCTAAGCACATGGGAATGTTATTATGGATGGGATTACTACAACAATTTTTATAATATGGTTTTAAATGTAGCAAGAGAAGATATACAAAGGGTGATGAATGAATACTTTAAAGAGAGTGCTGTAACCGTTGGGTATTTGTTGCCGAAAGAGAAGAAAAGCATAAAATTTGAAGATGAAGAGACAGAAGATTTTGAACCAAACGCTGGGAGATTACTGGAACTTTCAATTATTGAAGATGAAGATAAATTTTTTTATCAAGGTGATTTTGGGATCTTTCTCTTAGAGGGATTGTCTCCAACGGGGTCTTTGGGACCTTTGCGGGGGAGTGAATTCATTGTGGATACTTTTGATATAGTTAAGCCTAAACTTATATCCCCAAAGGTTAAGAAAGCAAAGTTGAAAAATGGAATAACGGTTTACACGATTGAGAATAAACTTGCACCAACATTAGTTGTTACAGGTATAATTGAAGCTGGGATTATTCCTGATGAGATAGAAGGGAAAGCGGGAATTGCAAGCATTTTGGCTGATGTGATGAACAGAGGTCCAGCCAGTATGAGCTATGATGAATATGTAGAAAAACTTTCTTTTTATCCCATATCAATATCGGTGCGCGGAAATTATAGAGGATTTTCGTTTGAGGGTTATTCCTTAACTGAAAATTCCGACCAGATGCTAAAGATGCTTGTTGAGGTGCTCACAAATCCGAGGATGGATACTGCAGAGATAAATTTAATAAAGAATAAACACCGAACGGTTGCAAAAAATAGGTTCACTGGAACAAAGGTAAAGGCGTTTTATTATATGTTTGATAAAATTTTTAGAGATCATGAATACTCAAAGAATAAAATTACACCTGAAACTATAGAGAAAATCTCAACCGAAGACATTTTTAAACTTTATGAGTCATATATAAGACCAGACCGAACTACATTGATTGTTGTTGGAAATATGAAGCATAAGGATATGTTAAGCCTTGTAAAAAGATATTTTGAAAAATGGCAGGCTAAAGGAAAACCCCTGCCACTTAGGCTTGTGTCTAATGTGAAGGAATTGAACTACCGTGAAATGAAAGTTTTTCCAGATAGTGAATATACAGAGTGCACAATAAATCTTGGCTTTGCACCATATAATAATATCGGCAAAGATGAAGAGGAGGCGGTTGAGATTTTAAATTATATACTTGCACAAAGTGCTTTGACATCCAGAATAGGGGTTGAACTAAGAGATAAACAGGGATTGATTTATATGATAAGAAGTCAACTATGGCAGACGAGAGATGGCATAGGATACTGGAAACTAAATACGAAAACCGCTCCTGAGAATGTAGATAAGGTGATAAAGGGGATATTCGCGGAGATAAAGAAATTACTTGAAGAGGGGATAACAGATGAAGAACTTTTTAACGCTAAGAGGAGAATGCTTGGTTTGTTACCCCTGTATGCCGAAACACCGTTAGACGTAGCTTCAGTCGTTGCACGTTCATTAATTGAAAAAGTTCCCCTTGAAGAGTTTGATAAAAAATATGAAAAAATACTTAAGGTCAGTAAAGAAGATGTGATGAAAGTTGCTCGTAAGTATTTAACCTTGGACAAATTTATAGTAGTCGTTGATGGTCCTATAACACAGGAGAAACTTCAGGAGCTAATTAAAATAGATTAAAAAAATAAAATTTTTGAACTAACAATGCATAACAGGCAAAAATACCACATTTGGAGAGAAGCGGCATTGTTTTTCCTTTGGGCAATTTTAACTATTGGATCGGCTATTTCATCGGTGAAAATCCAAATGAACCCCCGTAATGAGTCCATTAAAACCTTGGGTAAGATCCCCGAAAAGGGATCCCCAGGACCTTTACAACAAAAAAAGGTAGTATCAGAAGCGGAATTAAAAGCAGAGGTACCTGAGTTAATTCAATATCATAAAGTAATTTATAAGCTATGGCACATTTTCTGGCCAAATAAAGATATAGGTGGAATAGTTCAAAGTTTTGAAGATATAAGAAGAGGAGCTAATAATATCAAAAACGCTAAGCTGCCTGGGATCTTGAGGGATAAGAAGAAATTATGGGATGAAAATGTGGAAAGATTAATTGGGATAGTAAACGAGATGAGCGAAGCTATTGATAGTGGCGATTCAGTTTTAATTTTGAAAAAAACAGAAGAACTACACTCGCAATATGAGAAACTTGTTAGAATTGTAAAGCCAGTGATAAAAGAACTTGAGGAGTTTCACCAAATTCTATATGTGCTATACCATTACTATGTACCTGAATATAATGTTAAAAAGATAAAAGAAACAGCACCAGAATTGAGAAATAAGGCAGAAAAATTAAAAGAAGAAAGGCTTCTGGAAAAGATAAAATCTTCAGCAAGGGATGAATTTAAAGTAAGAGTAAATAAACTTTATGACGAGGTTTTGAGTTTTGTCGAACTCGTGGAAGGGAACTTTGATGCGAAAAGCGTAAAGAGGAAAATAGAAAAAGTACATTCAAGTTACCAAGCGGTTGAGAAATTATTTGATTAAATAAGAAAGCCTAATGATTATGCGCTAATCAAATTCCCACTTGACACTACCCAGGAGAGTAGAAGATTTGTTAGTGAATATGTACATGGTTAGATGGGATAAGTAAAGTTAAATCTATTTTTCAATGTCATGAGTTTTCTTGTTTCGTTTTTCTCAATATCGTAGAACAGGACAATGTCAATCATGTGTTGAAGGGTGGGGGGCCTGTCCTGAAAGGTCCTAAGGACTCTCCAAAGGAGCCCTTTGGGCCTTTTGGGGGGATCGCTTCGCCGACGTTTAAAACTTGAAGACGAGGTAGGGGTTAAGAGATATAAGTTTTGCGGAGCCACTAAGTTCGGCGATTTTCTTTTTTTGTTTCAGTTCGTTTTCAAGCTTTATTATTTCTTCTGGGTATTGAAAGACTTTTTTATAGTTTATTGTTATGTTGACTTTTAAGCCGTTGATTTCAAAGTCGGCGCTTTTTTCATCTTTGAGCAAGTTTTCGCGCACATAATCAAGCGCCCAGTCTTTTATTTGTTCTTCTTCTTTTGATAGCTCTTGAATAAGTTTTCTAATTTCAACGAGTCTTATGAAGGCTTTCATTTTTACCTCGTTAAGATATTCGGTATAATCTTTATTCGTTTTAATTTCTTCAAATTTCATAGCGACCTCCATTTTTTAGTTTGACATTTAGTTTTTAAATAGCTTAGTGATCAGATTGTTGAATAAAAAGAGTTAGAGCAAGTTTTATTATATCCTGCGCCGAGAACTTTATTGATACTTCGTTCTCAATGATAGAAGCAATCTTCGTTGCGCTTCTTAGTGCTTCAAGCAGCTGGGTTTCTTTGATTGGAGGATTCTCGGCTTTTTCAATGGAGATGAAGTCATTTATAAAGTTGCCTGATGCGATAAACTTAACGGAGTCATTTACAGCGATAGTTGGTTTTTTGGTTAAAAATCTGCTGAAGTTATACCAGCGATCGTTAATCTTGAGACCGCGTTCATTCACTTGTTGGACTTTTCCCTCAACGATCATAGTTTTCCCCTCATTTTGTTTAACATTTTGAATTTTGGTTGAAACAGCTGGAGTAATTCTTTTAATCATGGTGACCTCCATTTTTTAGTTTGCCATTTAGTTTTAAGAGTTTAGCATAAACTCATCCCAGCATTTTTTGCAAATGAAAACTTTCACTTCCAGGAATGGGGGGTTAATTTCTCGGTAGATTTCTGGGGATCCGCAACCGTCACATCTCTTTTTTTCTTCTCTTGATTGTTT